>JANWYD010000019.1 GCA_025057155.1 Chloroflexaceae bacterium | reverse complement strand
GTGAGACAGTTCGGTCTCTATCCGCTCTGAGCGCCTAGAGCATTGCGAGGGGCTGGCCCTAGTACGAGAGGACCGGGCTGGACGGACCGCTGGTGGAGGAGTTGTGGGGCGGCCCGCAGGCTCCGTAGCTATGTCCGGAAGCAAGAACCGCTGAAAGCATCTAAGTGGGAACTGCGCCTCAAGATGAGTGCTCTCGCTGGTCTAGCCAGGTAAGACTCCCAGGAGATGACTGGGTTAAGCGGCGCCCACTGGACGCGTGGCGACACGTGCAGGTCAGGCGTGCGCATAGTCGAGGGCTTCCCTCCCCTGCCTCGAGTGGCGGGTCACCGCGAGGTTCTTATTACGTCAACTATGCGCGTCAGTTGGTAGGGCAGGGCAACTGCTCTATGCCACGGGTGTGTGTTGAGCGCGGTGGACCCACCCCGTCCCATCCCGAACCGGGTCGTGAAACGCCGCAGCGCCGATGATACTGGGGTTTAAACCCTGGGAACGTAGGTCCATGCACCCTTCTATAAGTAATTGACACGCCGCGCACCCTGAAGAGTGCGCGGCGTTCTTCGTCTGGCTAATGTCTGGGAGACCCGGCCCGCCCAGAGGTTCCCGAAAGGCGTCCGAAGCCCCTTCGAGTATCACTCCGATGGCGGGAAGTCGGTCAGAGGACGTGGCGCCCAGCTCTCGCGCAGCAGGGGCCAGGCTTTCCACAGATACTCGATGCCCGATCCGAGGGTCCAGAGGACCGCCAGCGCCATCGCGAGCCACCAGAGTTGGAGCAGCCCCAGCAGCGCCCCTCCGCCGAGCGCGCCCATCAGCCCGCCCCGGGCCGCGTTCGCTGCCAGCAGGCACCAGACCACGGCAACAACCTGGATGACCAGCTTCTGCTTGCCCAACTGCCCCGCAGATATCACCCGGCCCTCGGCAGCCGCAAATGAGCGTAACCCCGAGACGATGAATTCGCGCACGATGATCACAAAGGCGACCCAGCTTGAAATCAGGCCAATCTCTACCATGGGAAGCAGGGCGCCGCTGATGAAAATTTTGTCGCTGATAGTATCAAGAAAGATGCCCAGCGGCGACACGACTTTCAGGCGACGCGCGATCCTGCCGTCGGCCATGTCGCTCAGCGCCATGACGATCAACAGGAGTACGGCCCACAGATACCCCCCCGGCTGCTCCAGCAGGATCAACCACACCAGGAGAGGAGTGGTGATGATGCGGAACAGGCCAAGGAGATTGGGAACACTGCGGGCGCTCATAATGGACAATTTGAGAGAAGGGTTTCTGCGGGACCTGGCCCTCCCAACCTCTCTCGTTCACGTCTGAACCACGCCTCGCGGGGATTATAACACAGAGTTCCAGGGCGCTCTTAAGCCTGAAACTGGCGTGTGGTATAATCGGTAAGACGTTGCCTTGCCCTGCAATAAGGCTCTGGCAGGCGCACGAAAACTTTCTGGCGCCCGCCGGCCAGGAGCTCCTGACACCTGTCTAACGCAAGCGCTTTCGCTGCAACCCTGCGAGCGGTTACCATTGTGTGGCCGTATCAACAGGGTTTCTTTCTAGTATCCATCGCTGAATTAGGTGGCGGATCACGCGGTAGCTATGGTAGCGATTTTAGAGCAACTCAACCAACTGCTTTCGGCAGCCGTGCTGATTGTGACCTTCTCGCTGCTGGCGTACATCGTGATGCAGAACCGGCGCAACGATATCGCCCGCGCCCTGGTGGTCCTGCTGGCCGGAGTAGTTATCGTGTACGGGGGCGACCTGCTCCTGGCACGCACTGATCGCCCGAGCACGATGGATGTCCTGGGTCGGGTGCAGTGGCTGGGAATTGCAGTGGTGCCGGCCGGTTATATTCATCTCGCCAACGGGTTGCTCGCGCTTGGCAACCAGCGCAGTCTGGCGCAACGCTACCGCTGGCTGGTCTATGCGGCCTATGTAGGCAGCGCCGGTTTCTTCGCGCTGGTGGCCCTCGGCACCGACCTGGTGGTGCGCGGCGGGCTGCCAAGCGGACCGATTGCCCAGTTCCAGCCTGGCCCTCTGTTCTGGGTGTACAGTCTGTTTTTCCTTACCGGAGCGGCAACAGCTCTGGGAGCGATCATCCAGTCGCAGCAGCAGGCGCTGACCTTCACGCAGCGCCGCCGTCTGACGTACCTGGGGGCCACCTTCGCGGCGCCGGGGATCGGCGTGTTTCCCTTTCTGGTCATCGCCGCGCCGAACGTCGCGCCGGTAAGCGCCATTCTGGTGCTGCAGGCGCTGGCCAGTCTCGTCGTGATCGTGATGCTTACGGTGATGACCTACAGCGTGGCCTTCCAGGGGGTGCTGCTTCCCGATCGGCTGATCAAGCAGGATTTTCTGCGCTGGTGGCTCTACGGCCCGTTCATTGGCGTGACCATTATCCTCTTTATGCAGGCAGTGCCGTTCCTCGAGCGGCTGCTCGGGCTGCCCAAGGATACGCTGCTCACCTTCGGGGTGATGCTGATGACGGTGCTGATGCCGCTGTTCGTCAACCGGGTCAAACCGTACCTGGACGCGCTGGTGTACATGCAGGATCACGAAGAGATCAACTACCTGCGGAACCTGCCACGCAGCACGTTCACCCGCGCCGATCTGCGCACCCTGCTCGAAAACGCTCTCGTGGCCGTCTGTGGGGCGTTGAAGGTGGAGACGGGCTTTGTCATTGCGCCGGGGGACGGCGGCTATACCGTCCGCGCGGTGTGCGGGCCGCGGAACCAGGTGAAGCGCTTCGTGGCCGAGTATCCGTTGAGCGAACTGGTGCCGCAACTGGAGCAGTTGCCGGCCCAATCGCGCAATGGGCTGTTTAATACCGATGCGTTCCTGGCATGCGGCGGCTTCTGCCTGCTGCCCCTGCACAGCCCCGACGGGCAATTCCTCGGGGCGCTGGGGGTGGCCGCGCCGCCCGAACTGCTCCGGCGCGACAGCGCCCTGCCCGCCGAGACGCGCCAGTTGATCAGCGTGCTGGCGCACCAGATGGAACTGGCCCTCTCAACGGTGCAGATGCAACAGCGGATCTTCGATACACTGCGAGGACTCGGCCCGGAGATGCAGTCGCTGCAGCAACTGGCAAGCCGGCTGGAACAGGCTACGCCGGAGACGCTCGCCGAGATTGATGGTGACATCGTCATGCAACCGGAGTTCCCGCAACTGGTGAAGGAAGCGCTCACCCAGTTCTGGGGCGGGCCGAAACTGGCCGAAAGCCCGCTCCTGGAAATGCGCTCGGTGCGCCGGTTGCTGCAGAGCCAGGGCGGCAGCCCGACCCGCGCGTTACAGATGGTGCTGCGCCAGGCAATTAATAATCTGCGCCCTGACGATCAACTCGATCCTTCCGCTCAGGAGTGGCTGCTCTATAACCTGCTTGAAGGACGTTTCCTCCAACGGAAGACGGTGCGCGATGTAGCCAATCGCCTGGCGATGAGCGAGTCGGATTTCTATCGCAAACAGCGCGTGGCGATCGAGGAGGTCGCGCGCCAACTGGCCTTGATGGAGAATAGCGAGCGCGGCACGGCCGAAAAGAGATGATCGGGTCATAGCGACACCCGTCCTCACCGCAGAGGGTGCGGAGGGGCGCAGCGCTTCTCTCCATCCCCATCCTCTGCATCCCCTGCGGTGGGCCTGAACAGGAACGCTGGCCGCACGTTTGACACCCTTCAGGCAATCGAGTATACTCCGCGTCGCCAGGTTAACCTGAAATTAAGAAACGCAGCGGCGTCGCTACCGCGGGGCACGAGGCCCCCTCCGTAGCGCCGCGCGTCGAGGGTTGTTTCGGCGCGAATAGCGGCAACGGAAGCCGTTGTTCGCGCTTTGTGCTGCTCTGGCTGCAGATACCTTGAGGAGGAATGCTATGCGACTGTCTCTCCACCGTCGGCTTGCGCTGCTGTTTGCCGTTGCTCTCCTGGCGGCGTGCGGCCAGGCGCCCGCCGCTCAGCCCACTACGGCCCCCGCCGCCGAACCCGCCACGGCGCCCGCCGCTCCACAGCCCACCGCGGCCCCCGCCGCCGAGGAATATGTCTTCGGGATGGTGCTGGTTGGCCCGATTAACGACGGCGGCTGGAACCAGGCCCACTTTGAGGGCGCCAGATACGTTGAGACGAAGGTTCCGGGCACGCGCCTGGTCTACATTGACAAGGTGAACCCGGCCGACCGCCCGAATGTTAAAGTGGAACAGGCGATCGAAGAGCTGATCAGCCAGGGAGCAAAGTTCATCATTACCAACTCGGCTGAATTCGCCGATGGAACGAACACAGCCGCCGCAGCGCATCCGGACGTTTATTTTCTGCATGCTTCAGGCGATGCGGTGCTGCGCGGCGTCGCCCCGCCCAATGTGACAAACCTGATGGGCCGGATGGAATACGGCAAGATGATCGCCGGCTGCGCCGCCGCACTGCAGAGTGAGGCGGGCAAAATCGCCTACCTCGGCCCCCTGATCGACCCGGAGACGCGCCGGCTGGTCAATTCGGCCTATTTGGGAGCAAAATATTGCTGGGAAACCTACCGCGGCAAGCCTGCAGATAGCCTGGCCTTCAAGGTGACGTGGATCGGCTTCTGGTTCAACATTCCCGGTGTGACGCTCGACCCCACCAAGGTCGCCACCGATTTCATTAATGAGGGCTACGATGTGATTATTTCGGGCATTGACACCACCGAAGGGATCGTCGAGGCCAACAAGGCGTCGCAGGCGGGCAAGAAGGTCTGGGCGGTGCCCTATGACTATCGCGAGGCCTGCGCCCAGGGCGAGGCGGTCTGTCTGGGGGTGCCTTTCTTTAACTGGGGGCCGCGCTACGCCGAGATTATCGCCGACGCGCGGGCGGGCAAGTTTACGCCGCAGTGGGAGTGGATCGGCCCCGACTGGAGCGACATCAATAATCCCGAGACGAGCATGGTCGGCTTTGTGAAAGGGCCGGCGCTCACAGCGGAGAACGCGGGGATCCTGGACGAGTTTATCGGAAAACTGGCCGACGGCAGTCTGAACCTCTTTACCGGTCCGCTCAACTATCAGGATGGGACGGTGTTCGTGCCCGCGGGGCAGGTGGCCGATGATAAGACTATCTGGTATACCGAGCAGTTGCTTGAAGGCATCGAGGGGCAGAGCGCGCCGTAGGGAGCGAAGATCAAACCTGCTATGATGTGGGCGCCATCTCCGCACCTCCATACCTCCACATACCAGTTGTGTGGAGTTGTGGAGGTGCGGAGGTGTGGAGCCTTGGAGGCGCGGTGGAGGTTGCGGTCCACAATCTGAGCAAGTCGTTTGGATCGCTGCGGGCGAATGACCGCCTGACGCTGCGCTTCGAGGCGGGGAAGATCCACGGCGTGCTGGGCGAGAACGGGGCGGGGAAGAGCACGCTGATGAAGCTGATCGCCGGGTTCTTGCGACCCGACGAGGGAAGCATTCGCTTCGATGGGCGCGAGGCGAAGCTGCGCAGCCCCGGCGACGCCCTGCGAGCCGGGGTGGGGATGATCCACCAGGACCCCCTGGATGTGCCGGCATTCACCGCGCTGGAGAACCTGCTGTGCGCCACGCCGCGCTCGGCGATCGGCTCGCGGGCCGAGGGCCGGCGTCTGCTGATTGAGATGGCCGGGCGGCTGGGGTTCACCGTGGAGCCTGATGCGCCAGTGGCGCGCATGAGCATCGGCCAGCGCCAGCAACTGGAGATTATCCGCCTGCTGGCATGCGGCGCCCGGGTGTTGATCCTCGACGAACCGACCACCGGGATCACCGCCGAGCAGACTCGGGCGCTCTTTGCCGCGCTGCGGCGACTGGCCGCCGCGGGCAATACCGTGCTGTTCGTGTCGCACAAACTGGATGAAGTGGCCGCGCTGTGCGACACGGTGTGCGTGCTGCGGGCGGGCCGGCTGGTGGGGGAGCAGATGGCCATGCCCGTGCCCCAGGCGGTGTTGCTGGGGTTGATGTTTGATACCGCGGTGGCGGGGTCAAGGAGCGAGACCCTCGCCCCGACTCGTGACATCTCCGAGCGCCTCGTCGCCGGATCGGCGGCAGTGGTGTGGCGCCTGGAAGGCGTGACGGCAGGGGAAGGCGCAGTAGTGCTCCGCAACCTGAGTCTCGAGGTGCCGGCGGGGCGCGTGGTGGGCCTGGCGGGACTCGACGGCAGCGGCCAGCAGATCCTCCTGCGGCTCCTCACCGGGCGTCTGCGTCCTGATGCGGGGCGGGTGCTGGTCGGTGGAACCGACCTGACCGGCGCGAGTAGCCGGGCCTACCGCGCGGCGGGGATCGAGTACCTTCCGGCGGATCGGCTGGCCGAGGGGATGATCGGCCCGCTCTCGTTGAGCGAGCACTTCGCCCTGCAGCAGACCGGCAGACTGGTGGACCGCCAGCGGGCGGAGCGGCAGGCGCGGGAGGCGATTGCGGCCTACGGGATCAAGGCGACGCCGGAAACCCCGATCAGCGCGCTGTCGGGAGGCAACCAGCAGCGGGCCTTGCTGGCTCTGCTGCCGCCACGCTGCCGGGGGCTGGCATGCGAGCAGCCAACCCGTGGTCTGGACGTGGCCTCGGCCCGAACGATCTGGAACAGCCTGCTCGCGCGTCGCGCCGACGGCTGCGCGATCGTATTCGCCTCAGCGGACCTGGATGAACTGATCGAATACAGCGACGAGGTGCTGGTGTTCTTCGCCGGACGCGTCTCGGCGCCGCTGCCACGGGCGGAACTCAGCATAAGCCGTCTTGGCGAGTTGATCGGCGGAGTGGGCTTTCCAGTTCCTGAACAAGGCGACGATCTGAGGTGAACATCGAGATCAATCGTCCGCGCGAGCCGCAGCCGCGGCCGGCTCTGGCCCCGTGGTTAGGCGCCCTGCGCCTGCCGCTGCTGACCCTGGCGGGGGCGCTGGCGCTCACCACCCTCGCGCTGCTCAGCACCGGAGTATCACCACTCCAGGCGTACCGGATTCTGATTTTCGGCGCCTTCAGCAGCCCGAGCCGCTTTAGCGATATGATCATGCTGGCGGCGCCGCTGCTACTGTGCGCGACGGGCCTGACGCTGACGTTCAGGAGCGGGCTGTACAACCTGGGGGTCGAAGGACAACTGGCGCTGGGAGCGGTGGCGGCCATGCTGCCGCTACGGCTGCTGCCGGATCTGCCGGCGCCGCTGCTGTGGATGCTGTGCTTTGCCTGCGCGGCAGCGGGAGGAGCGTGCTGGGCCTTGCTGGCAGCGGGGCTGCGGCTGTTCGCCGGTGTGAGCGAGATTTTCGCCGGGTTGGGGCTGAACTTTGTTGCCAGTGGACTGGCGCTCTACCTGGTGCTGGGGCCGTGGCGACGCAGCGGCAGCGCCTCGATGTCGGGCACGGAGTTGCTGCCCCGCGACCTCTGGCTGCCGACCATCGGCACGTTGCGACTGGCGCCGCTGGCGCCAATTTTGGCCCTGGCGGCGCTGGCGGTGGTCTGGTGGATTCTGCGCCAGACGCGCTGGGGCCTGGAGTTGCGCGCGGTGGGGTTGAACGCGGAGGCCGCCGACCGCCTGGGGGTCCCGGCCCAACGGCGCATCGGGCAGGCCATGGCCGCGTGCGGCCTCCTGGCGGGGATGGCAGGGGCCATCCAGATCCTCGGCGTGTTTCACCAGCTCATCCCAAACATTTCCAGCGGGATAGGGTTGCTGGGCCTGCTGGCGGCGCTGCTGGTGCGGGCCGATCCGCGCTGGGTATTGCCGGTAAGCATTGTGTTCGCCAGTTTTACCGTGGGAAGCGTGCAACTGCCCCTGGCACTGGGCGTGGACAGCAGCATCGCCGGGGTGCTACAGGGGGCGCTGGTGCTCTTCGCGCTGCTGGCGCGAGGGGTAATGTCGAAACCTGGTTGATGGCCTGGTGCGCCAGCGGGTTGCAGGCAGTGGCAGACACACTATGGTTTCGAGCAGGCGCGCCCTCACCGCGGGCGAAACCAGCGCAGCCCGGCAAGCTCCGTCCTCCGCGCCTCTCTCCAAAGCAACGCAACGAGCCACGCAGCGCAAGTGTATTTAGGTGAAACGAGTGCTATGGACCAGGCAACCATCTTCGCGGCGGCGGTACTGGCGGCGGCAGCGCCGCTGATCTTCGCCACGATGGGCGAGACGCTTACCGAGCGGGCGGGCGTGGTCAACCTGTCGTTGGACGGGACCATCCTGATGGGGGCGATGATCGCCTTCGCCGTGGCGCTGAAGACGCAGAGCGTGCTGCTGGGTTTCGGAGCGGCTGCCCTGACCGGCGCGCTGATCGCCCTGGTATTGTGTTTCCTGAGCCTGAGCCTGCGGCAATCGCAGACGGCAGTAGGCTTCGTGCTGGCGCTGCTGTGCACGGAACTCTCGTCGTTCCTGGGGGCGCCGTTCGTCAGGCTACCGGGGCCAGCGGTGCCGTTTCTGCCTATTCCCGGCCTGGCCGACTTACCGTTGATCGGGCCGCTCCTGTTCCAGCACGATCTGGCGATCTACACGAGTTTTCTGCTCGCGCCCCTGGCAGGATGGTTGCTCTTCCAGACGCGGATAGGGCTGACCCTGCGCGCCCTGGGTGAGCGGCCTGAGGCTGCCTATGCTCGTGGCGTGCCGGTAACATTGGTGCGCTACCTCGTGACTGTGGCGGGAGGCGCGCTGGTGGGCATCGCAGGCGCGGTTTACTCGCTCGACCTGAAGCAGGGATGGAGCTACCGCCACACCTTTGGCGCGGGCTGGATCGCACTGGCCATCGTCATCTTCGGCGGCTGGCGACCGTGGCGCGTGGCGCTGGGTTGTTACCTCTTCGCCGCACTGGAGATCCTGGCCCTGCGTATGCAGAGCGTGCTGACCGGGCTGCCGACGCAGGTGTTTCAGGTGGCGCCCTTCGCGTTGATGATCGCGGTGCTGGTGCTGGTCAACCTGGCCGGGCGCCGGCGGGTCAGCCGGCGCATCGGCGGGCTGCCGCCGGGCCTGCGCGGGCCTGTGCAGGCGCTGGTAGATCGGCTGGTTGCACCGGCCCCCGCCGCCCTGGGACAGCCATTTGAGCGCCCGTGACGGGCGCGTGGCACCATTGTAAACTTTGGATTTTAGATTTTGGATTTTGGGTGCAACCCGAAGGGTTGCGTTACAGTGGTGATCACCCCTCGTTGATGCTGAAGGTGTAGCTTATGTCTACTGTCGGGCGCAGCATGGCCCAGACGGGGCAGTAGCGATCGCGCGAGAGTTCAATGGCCCGCTGGCAGGCAGCCGGGTCGAGACCGCTGCCGGTGAAGCGATAATCGAGGCGAATGGCGGTGTAGACGCGGGGGTACTCGTCACGGCGCGTCCCTGTAGCGATGATCCGAAGACCGCGCAGATCCTGGCGTTTCTTACGCATGATCGAGACAACGTCCATTCCCGAGCAGCCGGCCAGGGTCATCAGCACCGCAGCCATGGGCGAAGGAGCAACGCCATCGCCTTCGACGGGGCTATCCAGGTCAATCGTTCGGCCGACGCGATCTTCGCCGACAAAATGCATCCCCTCGGCGAGACGCACATTGACCGTGACTTCTTCGGACATGCGGAGGCTCCTTTCCACCTTACGCGCCATTTCTACATTTGATGCCGTTCGACCAGCGAACGATACAACTCCAGGGTGTGGTGGGCGATGGCGTCCCAACTGAAATGCTCCTCGACCCGGCGGCGTCCGGCCTGGCCGAAGCGTTTCTGCAGGGCGGGATCGCCGGCCACCCGGTTGATGGCCGCGGCGAGATCGGCGGAGAAACGGGCGGGGTCAAGCGGGTCGAAGGTTCCGGGTTTCAGGGTGAGGGGCACCAGGAGACCGGTTTCCTCGGGAACGACGACCTCTTTGATGCCCCCGACCGCCGAGGCGACGACAGCGGTTTCGCAGGCCATAGCCTCGAGGTTGATAATGCCAAAAGGTTCATAGACCGAGGGACAACAGAAGACCGTCGCGTGGGAGTACATCTGGATCACGTCGGGGCGAGCCAGCATCTCACGGATCCAGATGACGCCAGGGCGTCCGGCGCTGACGGCGGCGACGCGCTCTTCCATCTCGCGGCCGATTTCAGGGGTGTCGGGCGCGCCAGCGCAAAGCACGATCTGGAGACGCGGGTCAATCTGGGGGATGGCGTTGACCAGGTGAATAATGCCCTTCTGGCGGGTAATCCGCCCGACGAACAGGACATAGGGGCGTGACGGATCGACGCCGTAACGGGTAAGCGCATCGGTGGCGGCGACAGGGCGATACTCGGCCAGATCAATGCCGTTATAGATGACGTGGACCTTTTCGGGAGCGATGGAGAAGAGACGCAGCACATCGTCGCGCGTCTCACGGGACACGGCAATCACCGCATCGGCCTGTTCGATGGCGGTGCGCTCCATCCACGAACTGAGGTGATAGGCATTGCCGAGCTGCTCGACCTTCCAGGGGCGCAGGGGTTCCAGCGAGTGGATGGTGAGAACGTAGGGCACGCCCCAGAGTTTACTGGCCAGGAGACCGCCCATGTCGGTATACCAGGTATGGCAATGGACCACACTGGCGTCGAGGTGGTCTTTGGCCATGAGCAGGGAACGGTTGAAGGCATCAACCGCGCCAACGAAACGCGGGTCGGTATTGCGCGTGGTCTCCTCCCAGCGCGGATAACCGCGCACGGTGAGATTCGGCGCATCCACGCGCTGGTCGCCGAAGCAACGCACCTCCACCGGCACCAGCTTGCTCAAGGCGCGGCTGAGGTACTCCACGTGCACGCCGGCGCCGCCGTAGACATTGGGCGGGTACTCGTTGGTGAACAGGGCAACTTTGCGCAGGTCTGGCATAAGGTTTCCTGTGATTGGTGGCCGGTGGTCGAGTATGGCAAGGAGACGGAACGGAGGTAGTATAGCATTTTCCAGGGCCGTTGCTCGCAGAGAGGCAAAAGGGCAAGAGGGCAAACCCTTGCCAACTCGTGTATCCTCATGGAGGACCAGCGCTCGCAAACGCGCCCCTGTTCACGTTGAGGAGTCGCCAGATCAATCAATTAATCGCAGGGCAAAATGACAAAATTTTAATCCACTTTCAACCATTCCTTTATCCTTGTATAATTGACAACAAGGCGACCTGTGTGCTATAAAGAGTACCGTCTGTGAAAATCCATTCAGGATCTTCCTGACCAGACAATCTTCTCCCCTTACTATCGCCGGCCTCCCTCCATCCTCCAGGTCTGGTCACTATATCACTGACATAACTGGAGCGCCTGCTCGTTAGCTATTTGACGCTATCAGCATATCTCCACGTTATGCAACCCTTGCGAACAACGTAGCTTTCTAGCTTACGGTGTATAGCAGGCATTTGTCTCGTGATCGAGCGAAGAAACTAGCTGCGACTGGCAGTTTTTCAGTTTCTGCAATTATTTCGTCATCGTTCACTAAATAATCGACCACCCAGACTCTCACCCTGAAACAGGAGGTGGCGAGGGATCATTGCGTTCAGCAATATATAAACGAGAGAGCCTGTCATGAAGCTTGCCTCCCTCCTTCAGCATTTGCTACAGCGAGAATGGTTGATCGTGCTGTCAGCCGTTATGGCGGGTGTGGCCGCGCTGCTGGCAAGCCATCAACTCCCGGCGATCTACAGTGCCACAACCACAGTTCTCATCAGCAATCATCCCCAGGGCGCAGATATTGCTCCGCCCACGGGACGGAATGATTTGCTGGTCGAAAGTTACATCCAGCTTCTAAAACGCCAGCCCTTGCTCGATGCTATCAGAACCCGCCTCACGCTGAACACGCGCCCTGAAAGACTGGCACGCCAGCTTCAGGCTAAACCGGTGCCGGGCACGCAGTTGATCACCATCAGCGCACGGGCAGGCAGCGCCGAACAGGCAGCGATTCTCGCCAATACGGCTGCGGCGGAACTCGGTTCGCTAGGTCCGCAAATGCTTGAACCGCTCTGGCGGCGCACCACAGTGACGATCGTAGCGCCAGCCACTCCGCCAGTTCGCCCGATCTTCCCTCGGACACCGCTTAATGTCGCGCTGGCCGCCGTTATCGGGGGTCTGACGGCGACCGGGCTGATCATACTGCGTAAGGTAACGAGCACGGTCATTGAGACGCCCGAAAACGTCGGGCTGGATACCCTGGCGAGCGTGCCTCGTTCGCGCAACCGCCAGCATCAACTGGTCACATTGGAGCGCCCGGAGACGCCGGCCGCCGAAGCATACCGGCAGTTGCGCGCCCGTCTGCGACCGGCGCTACCTGCTGATGGCCCATGGGCGCTGGCCGTTACGAGTGCGGTTGCAGCCGAGGGCAAAAGCGTCGTAGCCGCCAATCTGGCCATTGCGCTGGCGCGGGCGGGGAGTCGCGTCATTTTAGTTGACGCTCATCTGCGCCGACCGGCTCTTCACACTATGTTTGACCGTCAGGGATCGCGTGGGCTGACCACGGCGCTTCGGCAGAAGGGGGAGGACATCGTTGAGCATTTGCTGACGACTGACGTTCCCAACCTCCGGCTCCTGGCAGCCGGCCCACCAGCGAATGCGCCCGCAGATCTGCTGGCCTCACGGGATCTACCGCTCGTCATTGCACGGCTGAAAGAACTGAGCGACATTGTCATTCTGGACTGCGGCCCTGCTCTTGCGGTCGCCGACGGCCTCGATGCGGCCCGCGCGAGCGATGCCGTGCTCCTGACCGCCAGGGCAGGCGCAACACGCAAGAGCGATCTTGAACAGGTTTACCAGAGTCTCGAGCGCACGGGAACACAGGTGCTCGGGGTTGTCCTGACCAATGCGCCGCCCCGTCCTTTCTTGCGACCCGCAACCGCGATCGGCGAGCAACGGCAACCGATAGCGGTGAGGAGCAGTGATCCAGGCCAGCAACCGGCCGGTGACTGAATACGCGCGTCTGCACAGCCAATAAACGGAACGCGGCGTTGCGACTCATCCAGGAGTTATGAGTTGAGCAGCCTGCTATAAGGCACCTGATCAGGCTCTGCGAGGGCCAACTGCCGGGAGTTGTGACGATGCGTATGTGGATTAAAGGGTATCGGCGCGCACGATGGCAATCCTCTCTCGCTTCCGATCTCATGACCCTCGCGCTGAGCGGGATCGCTGGCGTCGGCGCCGTTGTCGTTGCGCGAGCCGCGCCTGATGCTATTCCCATCCCCGTGCTGCTGATCGCCCTGCTGAGCATAGCGCCGCTGGCAGCCCTGGCATGGGCATATTTCGATCTGTTTGCGTTTCTTGCTTTTGCAACGCTTGGGATCGTGAAATGGGAGCCAGCTCCGGTTGATCTGTTAATCACATTTCTGCTTGGCCTGGGTTTCCTGGCCGGTCGTTTGTCGCCGGACTCCCTGCGGGGATCGTTGCTGATCCACGCGGGTTGCTGGATCTTTGCAACCCTGAATCTGGTGGCGCTACTTGTAGCTGATGATCTGCGCTACAGCCTGCGCTATACGGCGATAACGTTTTACCTGATCGCGCTCAGCTATTTCGTGAAACTGTATGTCACGTCATCCGACCGCATGCGTGTGCTGATGTTGGGGTACGTAGGAGGAGCGGTTGCGTCGGTGCTCCTGGTTGGTCTGCAGATGAGCGGTGTGCTCCCGACCAGGGAACTGTTTGTGTTTGAGAATCGGGCGCGAGCTTTGTTCAAGGATGCGAATGTCTTCGCGCCATTTCTTGTCTTGCCGATCGTCTTTCTGATTGATGAATTGATCCGACCGGAACTGATCCGCAGAGGCTACTGGCTAAAAATCGCCGCCATCGCCGCTCTGAGTTCTGGCGTGTTTCTGTCGTTTTCGCGGGCGGCATGGGCCAATCTGATCCTCTCCGTGATGATCTATATGCTGCTGACGTTGCCATCGCTCTCAGTGCGGCAGTGGTTGCAGTTATTCCTGCCAGGGATCAGCGGCGCTGTATTGCTCGTGGTTCTGGTTGTGCAACTGCAACTGCTGGATTTCCTGCGCAGCCGGGCAACGCTGATGCAGTCATACGACGTCGATCGCTTCAGCACGCAGGCTGAAGGCATCGAAGCCGGATTAAGTCACCTGTTCGGCATTGGTCCTGGAATGCTGTTCAATGCGCATAGCCTGTATGTCCGCACCTTCGCCGAGTATGGCATTTTCGGCCTGGTTACGCTGCTGGCGCTGATCCTGGCGCTGGTTGGCGGTAGTTTGTGGCGCGCGCTTGGCCGTAATGACCGGGTTTATGGCCTCTCATCACGAGTGGTGGTAGCCTGCTGGATCGGGTTGTTGCTCAACAGCGTCGTGATTGACACCATCCACTGGCGATATTTCTGGGTGATGTTCGCCCTGGGCTGGATCATGACGTGCCCCTCTACCTTGTCGGTTCGCGGCAGGGCCGCCGCCAACGGGGTTTGAGGGTCCGAGGCCCCCCGAGTAAAGCGTTTTCTATCTTTCGGAGGGGCTTCGCCCCTCCGAAAGCCCCTGATACGACAACGAGACTTCGTCTCGGCGGGGGTAGGGGGGCCCTCGGTTCCCGCAGGACTCCCCGTTCGGGTGCGGCGAAGCCGCGCCGCACCCGAACGGGCTCTCGGAGGGGCGCAGCCCCTCCGAGCCTCCCCTACGATAAGAAGTCTCGTTGTGGTGCTAGGGAGAGGAAACGTATAACACAGAGACGCCCCAATGCGAGGTGCGAGGAGTTCGGTGTGAAGGAACAAAGCGGACCAGGACTGGCCCTGGCCTCGAGTCGCACCGGGTTGCTGATGGGACTCGGCGTGCTGGTCAAGCTGGTAGTGGATATTGTTATCATCGCCAGATTTGGGCTGACGGGGGCGACTGACGCCTTCTTCGTCGCCTATACCCTGCTGATCCTCGCCGAGTCGCTGATCTATCCGGCATGCCAGTCAGGGCTTGTACCCATCTTCATTGGCGTGCATACCAGAGGCGGGCCGGCGCAGATGTGGGCCGTCTTCAACAGTGTACTTACCCTGGGCAGCATAGGCGCGCTGCTCCTTGCAACCGGTATGGTTCTGGGCAGTCCCGTATTGACGAAGATGCTGGCGCCCGGGCTTGGCCCTGACAATGGCGCCCTTGCCGCGCGTATGGCGGCGGTGATGCTCACCGGGCTGGTGTTCGTCGTACCGATAGGTGTGATGCGGGCCTTCCTTAACGCGAATAACCTGTTTGCCGCGCCTGCGACAATCGAACTGATCCGTGGGAGCACTGTGATTGGCGTTGTCGTGATCAGCCTCTTCGCGACAGGGTCGTACCAGATCGAAGTTGTGGCCGTGGGCTTTGCCCTGGCGGCTTTCGTACAGGCATGCGTGCTTGGAGGGGTCATCGGGCTGCGCCTGGGAGGGAACTACCGGATGATGATCGATCTTGACCTGTTGCGCTCCGTCAGGGTCGAACGCATGCTGACGGTCCCCTTGCTTGACAACCTGGTCAGCCAGAGTGTGTTGATTGTCGAGCGGATAGTTGGTTCATTCCTGCCTGCTGGGAGTATCACGGCGCTGAGCTACGGCCATCGTCTGGCCTCAGTCATCGGGAACACGCTCTTTACCGGTGTCGAGGTGGTGTCACTCTCAGCGCTGGCTACCAGCCTGGCCGGAAGAAGCTCAGGGCGCCAGCGTGAAGCGCAGGCGACCCTGATGGCCGCAGTGCGACTCGTGGTTGTGCTGGGAATGCCGGTTGGTCTGGCGGTCTGGGCGTTGAAGCTTCCTCTGATTCAGTTCATCTTCGAGCGCGAAGGCGGCCCAATCAATGTTGAGGCGGCCCTGGTCCTGGGGATCTATGCGGCAACGATACCGCTGTATGGCTATTTACTGGTGGCGCGGAGTTACCTGTTTGCTTCTGGCGCCCCGCAACTGGTGCTGCTGGCCTCGGGCGCGCAACTCGCTGGCGTCGCGATCACCGCGCCGCTCCTGGCGCACCAATTCGGCGCTGCCGGCGTGGCCGTCGCCTATGCAATCGGGCAGGCCCTGGCCTGTAGCGTGGGAGCGCTGGTTCTCGGGGGGATTGCTGGACCACAGCCGGTTGCAGGGTTAGCGATCCTGATGGGAAAAGTGCTGGCGGCTTCGGGAATGATGGCAGGAACGATGGTCGTCTGCTACGGGTTGATTGCGGGCTGGTTGCCCTCCGTGGGAGTGACCTCTGGTCTGGTGCAGCTTATGGCGCTCGCCGGGGCAGGTGTGGCGGGTGGAGTATGTCTGCTCGGGATGATGTTGGCGTTGAGGGTCGAGGAACTACTGGCCCTCAACAAATCGATCGGCGGTTTGACCAGGCGGTGGCACATGACAATGCAGCGGCGTAACGGTGTCGAGCCAGAAGTGTAGCGTCCGAGGATCCTGTATGCGCACTCATTGGTGGCCGATCATCCTGCTTAGTCTAATCATGCTGACCCTGATCAGTTCCTGCAGTACCCGTTCGCAGCTATCAAATCCATCGGCTTCGGATATTCAACCCACAGCGGCGCCAGCACCGGCGGCAACAGCGGCTTCAGACATCGGGGCGACAGCGACCCCAGAATCGGCGCCGCCTACGGCGACGACAGCGGCGCACGCCGCACCAGTGGCAGAGGTGTCCGGAACGCAACTGCCAGCAACTCGCCTGGCAACCGAAGAGGCGCACGCGCTCCAATCCAGCCCGGTGTTGCCATTCTATGGCATTCAATACGTTCCGCTGGCCGAACTGCCGCAGGTGCGCGCCCTTGGCTTCGACGTGGTTCTCACCGATTTCGCTTACGACGCGGACCCGGCAACGTGGGTGACGTACCTCGACACGGCCCGGGCGTTGAAGATGCGGGTGATCCCCTGGCTCTGGCCCGAGGGCTGGACGCTGGACCGCCGAACGGGGGTCTGGACCATTGACGCCACCGCCCGGCGGTTCCTCGAAACCGTCGCCAGGCATCCAGCAACCCTGGCCGTCTATGGATTGCACGAACCCTACTGGAACGAGTGCGATACCTGCGGCTACACCACGGCCGAACAGCAGGCCCTCTACCGGGCGATTAAGGAGATAGCGCCCGTGCCGATTTACTCCGAGATCAACGGCTTTGCCTTCTGGGCCGAGGCCAGCCGCGCAAAAACTATCGCGCCGGAGGTCTGCGACTATTGTCAGACAGCGTTCTACCCCTTTCGCAGCGATGGGAGCTACCAACGCGATGAACTGATCGCGCATATCGAGCGTGAGATCGCCACGTTGCGACGCTATGCCCCTGAATCGCACCTGATCTGGACCATGCCAGCGATGGCGCACCGGGGCGATAGTCTCCGCATGCCCACGAGCGACGAAATGTGGGACTACGCGAGCCTGGTGTATGGACGTCCGGAAATCAGCGGGGCCTGGTGGTACATGTGGCGCTGGGACAATGACCTCTACCCGACGTATCTGGCGGTCCATCCAGAGCTGCACGCGACCGTGCGCAAGATCGCCGACGTCATTGTTGCGCCGCGAAGCCCCCGGACGCCAGAAGCTGAGTCGCAGATGATCTTCGCGCCAATCATTTCCAGGCGCTACGGTTCATCATCCTGACGAAGCCGGACCGATTACTCAGAAAGATGGAGAATGCGCATGCGAGCGCTCCAGATCGCCGGGAACTCGAGTTATGGCGGCGGCGACTACCTGTTAATCCGCTGGTGCCGTTACCTGCTGGACCAGGGTTGGGACGTGGATGTCCTGGCAACCGATCCGGTCGTTGTTGCTGAGTTGCAGCGTATTCCACGTCTACGGGTCATCACCTCGATCCTGATTCCGCGCGACATCGCTCCCGGCCCCCAGATTCGGGCCGCGGCGCAACTCTTCGCTCTGCTGCGCCGCGAACGGTACGCCGTCGTGCATACGTACACGGCAACCCCCGGCTTTCTTGGCCGGATCATTGCTCGCATGGCCGGCGTACCGGTGATTCTGCACCACCAGGCGGGATGGGCCGTCAATGAGTTCTCCTCACTCTCCGAGCGTCTGTTCTTTACACCGCTTGAATACATAGCAACGCTCGCTTCGACCCGCACTATCTGCGTCAGTCACGCCGACGCGATCAATGCGCGCCGCTTTCACTGCGCGCCCCAATCGAAACTTGTCACAATCTGTAATGGGATCGACCCATCGCCGTTTGCCGGGACAAAACCTGCAATGTCGGGCGGCAGCCTGCGCCGTGAACTCGGCATTCCCGAGACGCACCTGGTGATCGGCAATACCGGGCGCCTGGCTGCCCAGAAGGATAATGCCAGCCTTATTCGGGCCATGGCCTCGTTACGCTCGCTTCTGGGTCCACGGCCCTTCACGCTGCTTCTGGCAGGCGATGGTCCCGAACGGGACGCGCTTGAGCAACTCCGCGATGCGCTCGACCTGCGCGACCAGGTCCGCTTCCTGGGCTTTCGACGTGACATCCCCGCCATCCTGGAGGCCCTGGACATCTTTGTCAGCCCCTCCCTCTGGGAAGGTCTGTCCATTTCGATCCTTGAAGCTATGGCCGCCGCCCGTCCGATTGTGACCACCAGCATCCTCGCCAATGCCGAACTGATCGAGCACGAGGTCACCGGGTTACTGGCGCCTCCACGCGCGCCTGAGGTGCTCGCGACTATGATCGCGCGCTTCGCCAATGAACCGGAACTGGCGCTTCAGTGCGCCACCCAGGCCCGAAGCCGGGTAATGGAACGATACAGTCTTGACCGAATGCTCGCCGAGACCCTTGACCTGCAAGTCAGGCTGCTTCCGCCAAACTTGCGACGGCAGGTTTCAGGATCATTCGCGAAGGGGAACCTATGAATGACGAGAATCTGGCCGAGTGGTTGCGCCGGCGCGGACACCGGATCATTGAGGGGGCCGGGAGTCTGTGGTACGACGCGGGAGCGCGGGTCTTCCAACCCGTCCCGTTCCATCGCGTCTTTGCGCCGCCTGAAGCCGAGTTGCGCCGCCTGATGCGCACGGCGGGCGCCCTGGGTCTGCGCTACTCGGCCCCGCCTGGCTTCCATACCGGTCTGCTGAGCTATCACGTCATCTTTGACGAGGGGCCATACACTATCGAGCGGATAGGCCCACGGACACGCAACAAAATCCGGCGCGGATTGCGTGAAAGTAAGGTTGTTCCGATCAGTCTTGATCAGCTTGCCGAGCAGGGATGGCGTTTGCAGGAGGACACTCTTGTCCGGCAGGGGCGTGCGGCAAGTATGGATCGGGCGGGCTGGGAAAGGCTTTGCCAGGCCGCCCGGGGCCTGCCCGGCTTCGAAGCCTGGGGCGCTTTCGTCGGGGAAGACCTGGCGGCGACGCTCCTGCTGACGCGCGTGGATGACACCTTTCTGATCCTGACGGCGCAGAGCCATCGCGATTACCTGGATCAGTATGTGAATAACGCGCTCTGCTTCACCGTGAGCGTGGAACTGTGGGGGCGTCCGGGGGTGCGGGCCATCTTCTACAGCACACACTCACTCGATGCGCCGCCGAGCGTGGACGAGTTTAAGTTCCTGATGGGCTATCGGGCCAGGCCGGTGCGCCAGCGGGTCTGTTTTCATCCCCTGGCTGCGCCGCTCTTCAACCCGCTGAGCCACGCTGCGGTTCGGTGGATGCTGCGTGCCGGGATGGACCGTCCGGCATTGCGCAAGGCCGAAGGTCTGCTCCGCTTTTACCTGGAGGGCCGGCAACCAACCCAGCGTCAGCAACCGCCGGCGATGCTATCGCGAGAGGTGTTCGATGGGCAAGCGCCTGTTTGATGTGCTGTGCGCCGGTCTTGGACTGGCCCTGACGTGGCCCCTGATCCTGGCGGGGGCGATTGCGGTCCGCCTGAGCTCACCCGGTCCGATCTTCTACCGGGCGCGTCGCGCGGGGCGCAATGGCGTTCCCTTCACGATGTACAAGCTGCGCACCATGCGCACGGGCCTCGACCATCCGAACCGGCGGGTCACGGAAGCGAATGACGATCGGATTACACCCGTCGGCAAATGGCTGCGCCGGTTCCGAATTGATGAATTGCCGCAACTCTGGAACGTGCTGCGAGGCGATATGTCTATCATCGGGCCGCGTCCCGAAGACTACGAGATTGTCCAGCGCCACTATACCTCCGAGCAGCGACGCACGCTCAGCGTGCGACCCGGTCTCGCCGCCCCGTCGGATGTTCGCTGGTATCCCGACTTTACGTACCACGACCCGCCGCCGCCCGGGGTGCCATTGCAAGAGTATTACATCGCGCGGCACCTGCCCGCCCGGCTGGCGTGGGATCTGCGCTACATCGAGCGCCAGTCGCTTCTCCTTGATCTGCAGATCATCGCCCAGGTTCTCTTTTGCATCCTGGTGTACTCCTGGGCGCCGCCGCCCCGGCGACCCGTCACCGCAGACCTGCTGACAAGTGAATGAGGCCGTGATCAGGAGGAACAGCGTGTTCGTCACCATTCATCAACCGGAACACCTTCCCTGGCTTGGCTTCTTTGACAAACTGCGACAGGCCGAACTGTTCGTACTTCTCGACACCTGTCAGTTTGCCAAAGATGATTTCCAGAACCGGAACCGGATCAAGACTGCGAACGGTCCAACCTGGCTCACTGTACCGGTCTACAAAACCGGCCGGTCGGATCAGACGATTAACGAGGTGGAAATCTGCAACGATCGGAACTGGCGCCAGCGCTGCTGGTCGTTGATGCGCCAGAGCTACGGACGTGCGCCGTATTTCAACGATCACGCCTCGTTCTTCGCTGACCTGTACCGGCGTGACTGGCGCTCGCTGGTTGAATTGAATATCGCCATTATTACCTACCTGGCCGAACAGTTTGGGCTCGGTGGGCGATTTGTCCGCGCCTCCAAACTAGGAATCGATGAACGCGGACCAACTACCGTCAATCTTGCGATCTGCCGGGCAGTAGGCGCATCGGCCTACCTTTCGGGTCGGGCCGGTCGAACCTACCTCGATGAGGAACGCTTTGCCGAGCACGGCATCAGGGTGGTCTATCAGGATTTTCAGCACCCTGTTTACCCCCAACTATGGGGGGACTTCATACCGGCAATGTCCGCAGTCGATCTCTTGTTTAACTGTGGACCAACCAGTCGCGCCATTCTCGATGGCGCCAGTCTGCCAGCCGGGCAGCCCGTAGAAGCGCCTGTGTACGGTCCACTGGCATAAGTTAGTTGAGGGGGGAATGCATGTCGAAGCGTGTGCTTGTCATCGCCGCTCACCCGGACGATGAGACCTACGGGGTGGGTGGGACAATTGCTCGCCATGTTCGCCGAGGTGATCGCGTGACGGTGCTGATCATGACCGATGGAGTAACCGCACGCCATACCGTCACTAGTCTGCAAGAAACGGCGGCGCTCAACGCCTGCGCCGTCCTGGGGGTGGAGGATGTGCGATTCGCGCGCCTACCTGATCAGCGTCTCGATGCACTCCCGCTACTCGAATTGATCCGTCCCATAACCGCGGCCATCACCGATACCGGGGCCCAGATCGTCTACACGCACCATCGGGGGGATGCCAACCAGGATCACCGGACGATCTTCGCGGCGACGATGGTGGCCATCCGTCCCTTTGGCGCCTGCCCCGTTGAGCAGGCCTACAGCTACGAAGTGGCGTCCTCCACAGAGTGGGGCGCGCCATTCGCCGAGACGGCGTTTCAGCCGACCTGTTTCGTTGATATCAGTTCAACGCTTGAAACCAAACTGCGAGCGGTTGCGGTCTATACCGAAACGCACGAGAGCGAAGTCAAACCCTTTCCTCACCCCCGCTCGCCTGAGGCAACGCGGATTTACGCGCAGCAGCGCGGGGTAAGCGTGGGTATGCTCGCAGCAGAAGCCTTCGTAACGATCCGTCAACTGATGAAGGAGGACTAAGATGAGCGTTTCGGTACGCAAAGCGCGGCCGGTTCGTGAGCGTTTCCTGCCATTCGCGCTCCCCCAGATCGGTGATGACGAGATCGCGGAGGTGGTCGACTCGCTGCGTTCAGGTTGGATCACCACCGGTCCTAAGGTGAAACGCTTTGAAGCCGATCTCGCGGCGTATGTCGGCAGTGCTCACGCCATCGCGGTGAGTTCATGCACCGCCGGGTTGCACATCGCTCTCACCGCGCTCGGCATTGGGCCAGGCGACGAAGTGATCGTGCCGACTCTCACCTTCTGCGCGACGGCCAATGTCGTGGTGCATCTCGGCGCGCGTCCGGTTCTGGTCGATGTTGGCGCCGACGGGAACGTGACTCCCGAAGCGATCAGGGCAGCTATCACACCGCGCACCAGAGCGATCGTTCCAGTACATTTCGCCGGCCAGGCGTGTGATCTGCGGGCCATCTACGAGGTGGCAATCCAGCACGGGCTGGCTGTGGTCGAAGACGCCGCCCACGCCATCGGCAGCACCTATCACGGCCAGCGGATTGGCGCCGACACCCTGGCGCCAGGCGAACTCAGGCGGGTCACGGTCTTCTCGTTCTATGCGACCAAGAATATGACCACCGGCGAAGGAGGGATGATCACCACCGCCGACATAGACCTCGCCGAGCGCATGCGGCTGCTGAGCCTGCACGGCATGAGCCGGGACGCCTGGAAGCGCTACAGTAGCGCCGGATCGTGGTACTACGAGGTCGTCGCCGCCGGCTACAAAGACAATATGACCGACCTCCAGGCCGCCCTTGGGATCCATCAACTCCGCCGGCTCGACGCGTTCATTGCAACCCGCCAGCACTATGCCGCCATCTATGACGCGGCGCTCAGCAGTGTGCCCGGCATCCGCACTCTGGCCCGCCACCAGGATCGGAACCACGTCTATCACCTGTACGTGATCCAGGTTGATCCAACCGTGACCGGCATCGAACGCGGCGCCTTCATAGATGCGTTGCGCGCGCGCCAGATTGGCACCAGCGTTCATTTCATCCCGGTGCATATGCATCCCTTTTACGCCCACCACTACCACTATCAACGCGGCGATTTGCCCATGGCCGAGGCCATCTACGACCAGAGCGTATCGTTGCCGCTCTATCCCCTCATGTCCGAGAATGATCTCGAGGACGTTATCGCGGCCATTATTGACGTCGTTCAGGGATGAGCCGAAACCGAGGTTGCCCGTGATCCTGACGAAGCCAGCCTATGCGGAACGTGAGCGGAGTCGTAATGATCACCCCTACAGCTTACGAAAACGAGGGAGTCCTCGCGATAACGGCATGATCGTGGCGCCACCCGTGACCAGTGCCATCGTGAGGACTCGCCACAATGATAACACGCTTTCGGACGGATCATGATCCGTTGCCCGGCCAGCGTGGCGGGTAAGCAATACACGCTGGTGATAGCTAGTGCAAAGGAGCCTTACCATGGACGGTTTGCTGCTCGACCTGCGCCGCTGGCGTCCTGACGTCACGGTGCGGGTTATTGCTGATACGCTGATGGTCAGCGTCGCCTTTACGCTGGCCCTGATCCTGGAGTTCGAGTGGTTCGTGTTTCTGAGTCCGGGTCCCGAGGGGCGCTTGCTAACGGATACGTTCATTCAGGCGTGGACACTAGGATTGCCGGTTTTGATTCTGATCAGCCTGACAACGTTTGATCTGTCAGGTTTTTATACGCGAACCCGTGCCTATGCGAGCCGCTACAAAGCTCTGATCATCGTCCAGGCCGTAAGCATCAGTTATCTGATCTTCGGCTTTATATCGTACCTGATCCCCCAGGTCCTGCCCATACCGCGTGTGGCGCTGATCAGCGCCTGGCTCATGACCACGGCGATGCTTGTCGGCGCGCGGCTCTGGTCATACATCTGGGAACTGGTCCTCCCTTCGCGCGCGTCCAGTTCTGTCACCACAACCAGCGCGCAATCCGTAAGGGGCGAATCGGCCCAACGGATCCTGGTGATCGGTGGAGCGGGCTATATTGGGTCAGCCCTGCTGCCCATGCTCATCGAGCGCGGATATCGCGTTCGTTTGCTCGACCTGTTGCTCTTCGGCACCGAACCGATCAAAGACGTACTCAACCATCCGAACCTGGAAATCATCCGGGCGGATTTTCGCAATGTAGACGAGGCGGTACGCGCGATGCGCGACGTCGATGCAGTGATCCACCTGGGCGCCATCGTCGGTGATCCCGCCTGTACGGTGCACGAGGAACTCACCATCGAAGTCAATCTGATGGCCACCCGGATGCTGGCCGAGGTCGCCAAAGGCTCAGGGGTTGAACGATTCATCTTCGCCAGCACCTGCTCGGTGTATGGCGCCAGCGATGAGGTGCTTCACGAGCGATCGGCCCTTAACCCGGTTTCCCTGTACGCCCGCAGCAAGATCGCCTCGGAGCGGGTGCTGCTCCAACTGGCCAGCGAGCGTTTCGCACCGGTCATCTTACGTTTTGGCACTGTCTACGGCTTTTCGGGTCGCACGCGTTTCGATCTGGTCGTAAACCTGTTGACTGCCAAGGCGCTGATCGAGGGCAAGATCACCGTTTTTGGCGGGGATCAATGGCGGCCTTTCGTCCACGTCGCTGATGCCGCCCTCGCCGTCGTACATTCCCTGGAGGCCCCGCTGGCCGTGGTTCGCAGCGAAATCTTTAACGTCGGCTCAAATGAGCAGAACTACACCATCCGCCAGATCGGTGAACTCATCCATAGAATGGTGCCATCTGCCGAACTGGTCGAACTGGGCAACGATGGCGATCGACGGAACTACCGCGTCAACTTCGACAAAATCCGGCGGATGCTGGGTTATGCTCCCCGCTGGACCGTTGAAGACGGTGTACGCCAGGTACTCGACGCCTTCGCGCGCGGTGAGATCGAAGACTACCGTGATGCCCGCTACTGCAATGCGAAGTCGATAACCCACATTGTGCGCCTCCGCTCCATCGAACCAAATAACGGCTGGGTCAACCGATTGATCGATCCTGGCGCTCAACCGGCCAATCCAGGGGCTTCCGTCGCGTTGGGTAAAGACGTCCAGACCACGGTAGCCAGCGCAGTAGCTCCATAGCGATCGTCTTGCGCCTGCCGATTGCAGGAGCACGAGGTATGCCGGAGCCGTCCGTGCAGGCTGTACGGACGGCTCCGGTGTGGGCATCCCCGGATTACAAGGTGTTTTCTCGGGAGAGCCCGGCACTCCCAAACTTTCCTTTCCGGCAGGGGCGTGGGGAAACCTGCTTTCCCCACCTTCCTCCAGCCGGCAGTCAATCGTATCGTTTCTTGCGAAAGCTCACCGGGGCGCCATGCGCAGCGCGCCGTCCAGGCGGATCACCTCGCCGTTGAGCATGGGGTTCTCGATGATGTGCTCGACCAGGGCGGCGTACTCCTCGGGGCGGCCCAGGCGCGGGGGAAAGGGCGCCTGCTGGCCCAGGGAGACGCGGGCGGCTTCGGGCAGGCCGGCCATCATCGCGGTGTCGAAGAGACCCGGAGCAATGGTCATCACCCGGACGCCAATGCGCGCCAGTTCGCGGGCCGCGGGCAGGGTAAGCGCCGCGACACCGCCTTTGGAGGCGGCGTAGGCGGCCTGGCCGATCTGCCCGTCGAAGGCGGCGATGGACGCGGTGTTGACGATCACGCCGCGTTCCCCCTCGTGGTTCGGCTGGTTGCGCGCCATCGCCTCGGCGGCGTGCATCAGCATGGTGAAGGTGCCGACCAGATTGATCTCCACCGTGCGCCGGAAACGGTGCATGTCGTGGCGACCCTCTTTGCCCAGGATGCGCTCGGCCAGGGCGATACCGGCGCAGTTGACCAGAATGTGCAGGCCATCGCCGTGCTCCACCGCGGCCGCCACCGCCGCCGCGCAGGCGGCCTCGTCGGTCACGTCGGTGTGCACGAAGCGCCCGTCGGCCATATCGGCGATCACCTGGTGGCCCAGGTCGGGGTTGAGGTCGGCAACCGTCACGCGGGCGCCGAGGGCCGCCAGCCGCCGCGCCGTGGCCGCGCCTAACCCCGAAGCTCCGCCGGTAACCAGCGCGCTCGTTCTGCGAATGTCCATTGTCGGGCTCCTCTTGTGTGATCAGGCGGTTTTGGGGATATTGTACACCGTCTGGAGCATCAGACGGCGCTGCGCCCAACTCTCACCGGGATGCGATATACGGCAATCGAAAATCCAAAATCCACAATCCGAAATGGTATTAGCGGGCCACGGCCCACTCGAAATGCATCCCATCGGCGGCGCCTTTGCCGTCGAAGTTCCAGTGGCCGCCCCAGTAGAAGCCGTGGGCATTGGCCAGCGGCACCAGTTCGCGCACCGATCCCGGTTGCCCCACCAGGGCCGGAACGCGCAGCATGCCGTTCCAGGCGGCGTTGATGTCGAAGGCGGTGCCGTAGGCGTGGTTGCTCAGGATGGTGGGCCGGAGGCGAATGGTGCGCGGCACCCAGGCGCCGTCGAAGGTTTTCAGCAGGTGCAGCAAACCGGCAGCCTCCCAGGCGGCGAAGAGCCGGCGCAGTTGTTCGGCGGCGATGCGGTGGAAGAGGAGCCGCCCGCCATTGCCGCCGGGCACGCGGGCAAGCTGGGGAATGAAGACCTCGACGAGGTGCTGGCGCTCCCAGCCGTTGGTGATGCGAATGAAATCACCGCTGGCGCGGACCCACTCGATCCGGCCGAGGACGCGCTCGCGGGCGCCGCCGTGATCGGTGAGGATCGAAAAATCGGGGCGCGGCGGCCAGGAGGGGTCGCCAGCCCGAGGCGGGCCGGCCTGGGTGGGCGGCTGCGGCGGGGGCAGAGGGTTGGGCGGCGTGGCGGGCAGGGGCGGTGGCGCAGCCGGCTTCGGCTTCCAGGCCTGCACCTGGGGCGGTCTGGGCAACTCGCTCATGCGCCGGATCACCCCGTCGGGGCCGGCGTAGAGCGTATCATAGGCCCAGACCTGCACCTGGTAGCGAACACCGGCGTGGCTGGTTTCATAAATGCCGGTAAGCGGCGCGCCGAGCTTCCACTCGAGCGCGCGCTGATGGAAGGGCGAAGCCGGGTCGTAGGGCGCGCCGGCCACCTTGTAGGTCTCGCGCCAGATAGGCTCGTAGGCGGGATCGCGCGGATCGGTGGCGCTCAGGTAGCGGCAGCCGGCCGGCTCGCTGACCGGGGTATAAAGAGTTTCCCCGGCGAAGACCTGCACCGCATACGCCCCGTCGGCGGCACGATAATTGCCGCTGAGGGGCGGGCCAAACCCGGCGTGCCGGGCCACCTGATGAAAGCGCCAGTCGGGCCGCAGGGTCTCGACGCCGACCACAGGGCCACGGGTCCTGCTCGCCTGGAGCGTCACGCGATAGGTCGCCTCAAGCAGCCGGCGCGCCAGGCCGTGCGCAGGGATTTCGATGCGCTGGTGGTCAAACAGGGCGCTCAGGTGCTGCACGGCGGCGTAGTCGGTCCCCTCGTTGAAGATCGTGTCGCGGGCAAAGGGCTGAAAATTGAAGCGCCGGCCATCCACGACCAGCGGGACCGGCTCGTTGGGACCCACCGGCGCGCCAAGGTCGTAGCGAGCCGCGTGCAAGGCAAAGGCCTGGCTCAGCTTGAGCGCGCCGCCGCGCGGGCGGTAGGTTTCGCCGAGGAGAAAGACGAAGAGTTCCTGCTCCGGGCTGAGTCCGCCGCCGAGGGTCAACCGCTCCTCCACCATGGCCGGGGCCGGCGGCAGGTAGGGAACGACGCGGCGGTTGCCAGCCGGCGTGGGGGCGAGGGTGACCAGCGCGTCCTGGCCTAAATTGTGGCGCGCCAGCAGCGTGTGCAACAGGATGTGCAGCGACTCGATCTGCGACTCATTGGGACCGTCGGGATGCGGTTCGAGACAGACGCTCAAGGCGATGCGGTCGAGCCGGCACCGACGCCCGGCGTGGATGGCCACCCCCAGGGCCGACCCGGCGCGCGTGTCGGCGACGAACTGGAACACGCGCCCGGAACGGTCGAGGGCGTAATTGGGCAGCACGGTCCGCGCGGTACAGGTGGAGGCAAAGGCCCGCCAATCGGCAACAACGGCGATCAGTTCAATGCCGCGTCCGGCGCGCGATACTCCGCGCTGCTCAGGATGGCCAATGGTCTCGATCACGTTGATGGCGAAAGTCATTCCTGGCTCCCTGGCTGGTCTGAGATGATTGAAGGAGTCGCGCTATGGCGCCTCCCAGGACTACCAGGTATCGTAGCATGCCGAACGAACCAGGCGACCCGCGGGAGAGGTTTGCGTTTCGTTGACTCTGGCGGCTACACCGTCAAAATCCGTGAAACACCCGGAGTTTACAGCTCGCTCGGCAGAGGTTGGATTAGCTTCTGAGAAACTTCGAGGTTCGCACGCCTGTATAATGACGAAGGCATAAGACCCCCTTCAACCACAATGAACACACCTATCTCAGGTCGCGCATTGAGTTACGAGGAGGCCCTGGAGCGGCTGCGGGCCATCGCCGCGAGTGAGGCGGCGCTACCGCTCAACGCGGTGGGTCACAGCTTCGCGTTGAACCACGGCGCGACGGCTGAACGCTGCTATGTGCTTATTCACGGCTACACCAACTGCCCGCAGCAGTTCCGCGCCTTCGGCGAATTGCTGCACGGGCGAGGCCACAATGTCTATGTTCCGCGCCTGCCCTACCACGGCCTGGCCGACCGGCTCAACAACGAACATGGGCGCATGGATCGGGCCGCCCTGCTGCGCTACCTGGACGACGCGCTGGCGGTGGCGCGGGGGCTTGGCCGGCGCGTAGGGATTATTGGCATTTCGGCGGGCGCGGTGCTGGCCGCCTATGCCGCGCAGTTCCGCGCGGAGGTGGAGTACGCCATGCCCATCGCGCCGGTGCTGGGCACGCCGTCCATTCCCCGCTGGGCTACCCTGCCCCTGGCCAACGCGGCCCGCGTACTCCCCAACCGCTATCGCTGGTGGGACCCGGTGCACAAAGACTCGCGTCGCAGCCCGCCGCACTGTTACCCGCGCTATGCCACCCGCGTCCTGGGAACGATTACCCGCATGGGGTTCGAAGTATTGCGAGCGGCGCGCCGCCGGCCCCCCTGCGCGCGGTCAATCGTGATGGTGCTGAACGAGGCTGACGAGGCGGTAGACAACCTGCCGAACGAACTGCTGGCCGCCTGCTGGCACGCGCACGGCGCCAGCGTGCACCTGCACATGTTCCCCCGCGAGCGCCAGGTGATCCACGACTGCATTGACCCGGCGCAGGAGTTGCAGCAGGTAGATTATGTCTATCCGATCCTGCTGGACCTGGCGGAGTGGGAGTAATATCATCTTGGATTGCGGATTTTGGATTTTGGATTGCCGTAGATGGGGTCCCGATGGGACCAGGAGATGATGCCGCGCCCTTCCACGCCGTCTATCGCTACGGTCGTTATGTGCAAATAGTACGTGGGAGGGCGCAGCCCTCCCACATCCTCCCCCGAACGGAACAGCGGAGAACTCCGGGTCGCAATCACTACTCGGTGGCGGCAGCAAGGGTCGCCGCCGGGACGGCAGGCGCGGCGGCGGACCGAGCGAAGCCGGGCACATCAACGCGGATGATCAGCCAGGCGCAGATTGCTAACCCGATGGCTTCGAGTAGAAACACCGTGGCATAGGCCAGCGTCAGCGAGCCGGTGGCCCACAGGGCCAGGTCGCGCACGAAGCCGCCCATAAATATCCCCACGCCGCGAAAGACGAGCTGAGCCACCGTCCACAGACCCAGGTAGGCCCCGGCGCAGCGATCAGAGGTCATGGCCATCAGCAGCGACACCGCGCCGACCGTGTAGATGCCGAAGCCCAGCCCGAAGAGCAGCAGCACGGGGATCAACAGGGCGCGCGCCTCGGTCAATGCCACTACCCCCAGCAACGCCAGCGGCAGGGCGGTGAACAACAACCCGAAGACGGTTGTGGGCGTCTGCTCGTGGGCCATGCGGTTGCGAGTAACGATGATTGTGCCGATCAGGCTCACCAGCACTCCGACGCCCCAGTAGGCATTAAAGCGCGTGGTCTCGCCGGCGGGCAACCCGAAGACATCACCGCCGAAGGGTTCGAGCACGGCATCCTGAGCGAAGGCGCTCATAGCGCCGAGGGCCAGGAACAGAAAGAAGCCCCGCGCGCGCCGGTCAGCCCACATTGCGCGCAGGAGACGGGGCAACGGCAGGCGCTCTTCGCGGTCATCGGCCACAATACGTTGCCCGGGCCGTTCAACCCGAAAGAGGGCGAACAGAAAGAAGCCGAAGGCAATCGCCATGCCAATCAGGGTAATGCGCCAGAAGGTGGCCGGGTCGTAGACCGGCATCAACGCGCCGTAGACCACCCCGGCGACAGGAAAGCTCACCACCAGAAAGGTCTGGACGATGCTCAGCGCCTGGCCGCGTTTAGCCGGCGGGGCGCTGTCGCGCACCAGCGCCAGGTAGGTGCTGCCGGAGATCAGGGTGCCGACACCGTAAACCAGGAAGGCCAGGGTCGCCAGCGTCCAGCCGATGAACGAGCGGGGATCGGCCGCCAGGAGCACCGTGACAATTGGCAGCAGGGGCAGAGACAGCACCATCGGCAGGCGCCCGGCCCAGATGTAGGGCAGGCGATGCAGCCCGAAGATCGGGCGGGTGTCGGAGCGATAGCCGGCCCAGATGCTGAGAGGGGCAAGGAGGTAGCGCAGGGCCGAAAGCAGGGCCACTGGCGAGGCCCAGAGTCCCAGGTCGGTGATCAGCACCCGGTTCAATACGCCCGAGGTCAACAGGTCCACGAACGACGAGCCGATGTGAAAAGTTCCCAGGCGCATCGTTCGCCAGACGCTGAAACGTTCAGCAGGTTTGGTTTCCATGGCGGTTCATCCGGGCAATTCCAGGGCGATTCTACAGGGTAAAAGGATCACCCTGCAGTCAGGACGACTGTTCGTATGCAGCGGCAACGGCCAGATGCACCTCATTGGCGACGCGGCTGATGCGGCGCAGGAGGCGCGCGCTGGCCTCGGGACGCAGGTGAGCCTCCTCGGGCAGGCCCATCGCCGACTCCACCAGCGAATCACGGAAGAACAATGCGGCTTCGAGGGCAGCGGTAAGGGGCATACCCGCCTGCCGGGCGCGGGCGGCGTACTCGCCGCCAATGCGTCGCGCCTCGGCAAGGAGATCATCATCATCGCGGGGGCTGTTAATGTAGTGCAGCACCAGCCCCATCAGTCGCTGGCCGATGCGGCGCCAGGCCGCGCGTTCCTCCTCGCTGATGCTGGCCAGCCAGGCCGGACGAGAGGCCGGCGCGGCAAGGTCGCTGCGCGTCTGGGCCAGGGCCCGCGCGGCCCAGGCGCTGCCGAGGGCATGGGCGCTGATGGGCCGGCGCGCCGCCAGGGCCTCAATGTCCTTGCGCGCAAAGCGCCGGTGGCCTCCGGGTGTAACATACACCGGCACCGCGCCGTCGTCGGCCCAGCGCCGCAGCGTCGTACTGTGAACGCCGAGGAGCTTGCTGGCGGCGGAGAGGGAGAGATAGTGCGTATCGTCGCCCATACAAACCTTACCAAATCTAGGTGATTATTGGCAAATTATAGATTGCATGGCAACGAGCTGTCAATCACAGAATGACAGGCAATACCCGGCCCGGCAGGGCGAATCCCTACCCATCGTCTTGCAACCGGGAGCATGGGGAAACAGGGTTTCCCCGTGCTCCTCAAACCGGTCCAGGAGAGCGGGCGCCTTCCACCCCTGGTGCAGCGCCGAGGTTTAAAACCTACTGCAACTGGCAGCTATTGAGATCCACCTTATCGCGGGTGATCAGCCCGCCGGGCGGCGGGCTGACATGGCCCTCGACCCACTGCTCCAGGGCCTCGAAGGCGGCGCGGGCACAGGGCAGGAGCGGCTCGAGATCATCGGGGAAGATCGGCAGACCGGCGATCTCGAAGCCGCGCAGGAAGCCGTCCACGTGGTTGCCGTTCTCCACCAGGTAGTAGCGATGCAGACGTTCGCGCCGCCGGGGAGGAATCAACGCCACATAGGGATCAGCGTTGGTCGCAGGAGGCAACAGTGCATCGAGCGTGCCATGCACCGTAATCATAGGCCGCCGGATCCGCCCCGTCAGGGAGACGCGCCCGACGGCGTCCTTGACCTCGTCGGGCCGGCTAGCGTAGTCATACTCCGCATCGAGGCCAGTGTAATCGGGGTCGAACTCCAGCCGGTAGATGCGCTGCGTCAGCCCCCAGTAGACCTGATTGTGCACCGGCCAGAGGAACTCAGAGCCGGGCGCGAAGCCGGCGGCGAGCATCGCCTGGCGCGCAGCTTCTACCTGCTCAGGGGTGCTGGCGGGGTTGGCGTAGATCGGGAACTGGGCCAGGGCCGTCGGCAGGTAAGTGAAGAGGTTCGGGCCATCGCGAGTGAAGAGCGTGCCCTCCCAGTCCACGCCGCCGTCGTAGAGCCGCGGGTCGCGTTCGAGGGCGTAGCGCACCTGGTAGCCGCCGTTGGAGATGCCGAAGAGGTAGGTGCGTTCAGGATAGCGACCGTAGTGACAGTGGATGACCTCGCGGACCGCGCGGGTGAGTTCGCCCACACGGTGGTGCCACTCGGCGATCGCATCGCCGGGACGCTCGCCATCGAGGTAGAAACTCGCGCCGACGTTGCCCTTGTCGGTTGAGGCGTAGGCATAGCCTTTCGCCAGCACATAATCGCTGATGATGACGTCGCTGGAGTACTGGCGCCGGTTGCCGGGCGAGGGAGCGATGACCAGTTTGCCGTTCCAGTTCCTGGGCAGGCGGATTACGAACTGAGCATCGTGGTTCCAGCCATTGAAGGAGTTGGGCGCGTAGGGCGCCGACGGGGGCGTGTCAGGGAAGTAGCCGTCAATCTGGATGCCCGGACCCGCTCTGGGATTGAGCGTGCCGGTGGCGTTGAGGCCGAACCAGTCGGTCGCCACGGTCAGGCCGAGAGGCAGCAGGGCGCTGACGCTGAGATCCTCCACACAGGTGATCTTCTGCATCTCGGCGCCGGGGACGGGCAGTTCCGCGCTGGTCGGGCAGGCATCGGCGCGGGCGGGCCGGGCGCCGGCCAGCACCGACGTGACGAGCAGCACCAGGACCAGCAGCAGCGGGAGCGTCCGGCGATACGACATCATTGTCATTGAATTTTTCTCCTGGCCATTACTACAGCGAGACGTTTCCTGTTGGACCCTTGCGGCTTCGCCGCACAGTAGCGGCGCAGAGCTTTCCTGAGAAGGCTACACGCTTCCATACCTTCCCGCAGGCAGGGGTATGGGGAAACCAGGTTTCCCCGCACCCCTCCAACCAGCCTGAGGACAACGGGCGCCCTTCCATACCCGCTCGTGGGCGGGGGCGCGGTCACGCGCCCTGCAAATGGGCATGAAAGGCAGCGTTGAACTCCTCCGGCTTCTCCAGGTAGGGCGTGTGGCCACAGTCGGCCAGTTGCACCTCGCGGAAGCGGCCCCCGGCAGCCGCGTAGCGCTCCAGAAAGCGGCGGATCTGCCCGACCATCGGCTGCGGGGGATAGACCTCCTCGCCGGGCCAGTTGGGCAGCACGCCGAGTTTGCCCAGGGTGCCGACGTCGAACAGGCTCGCGTCGGAGACAATCTGGTCGTCGGCGCCGTGGACCCAGAGGATGGGCGGCTTGGCGGCCGCGGCCAGGATGCGCCCGGGCATCGCGCCGAGGTACTTCGGTGAAAGGGCGTTATTCGGCCCCAGCACGCCGGGAGCGACGCCCGGCCAGTTCTCGCTGGGCGTCAGGTCCCCGGGATGGTGGTCGGGGCGCACTTTGATGCTGAGCAGGCCGGAGAGCAACTCTTCTTCACGGGCAGGGCGGAAGGGCGGCTTCCAGTAATAGGTGTTCATCACCACCCTGGGCGCTGACTGGGGATTCTCCTCGCTGCGATCCTGGGCGGCCTCGCGCTGGGCGAACTCCTGGCTCACCAGGCCCGCGCCGGAACCGGCGAAGTCAGGCCAGATCGGCGTGCCGTCTAGATCTCTGGTGCCGCCGAAGCCGTAGGGCGAGCCGGGAGCGGCCAGGGTGACGGTGATCAGGCGCTCGGGGGCGATGGCCAGCAAGGCCCACGCCACCACGCCGCCAAGCGAATGGCCGACAAGGTGGAAGCGCTCGACACCCAGGGCATCGGCGAGGGCCAGCACGTCATCGGCGAAATCATCGCAACCGCGCGTGGCGTCCACCGGTTTGAATTCGGTATCGCCGTAGCCGCGCAGGTCGGGGGCGATGCCTCTGAAGCCCGCGGGCAGGGCCAGCATGGTCTCTTCCCAGAATGTCGCCGAGGAGTTGTTTCCATGGATGAAGATCACGGGAACGCCGTCTTCGGGGCCGCTGAAGCGCACATGCTGGCGCAGACGCGGCGTATCAACCATCCGCGAGGTAATGCCGGGCAGCAAGGGGATCGTACTCATGCGCGTTCCTCCTGTGGTGAGGTGACATAGGTGCGAACCAGGGCCTGCTTGTCAATCTTGCCCGCGGCAGTCTTGGGCAGCGCTTCGGCCCAGATGACCCGGCGCGGGAGCTTGTACCGGGCAAGACGTTCCCCGGCGAAGGCCAGCAGACCATCGCTATCGAGCGGGTGGCCGGGACGGGGCGCCACCACGGCCCAGCCCACCTCGCCCCACCTGGGGTCGGGGGCGGGGATGAGCGCCACCTCGGCCACCGCGGGGTGGGCGGCCAGCACACTCTCCACCTCGGCGGGATAGATGTTCTCGCCGCCGGAGATGATCACATCTTTCAAGCGGCCAACGATGGTGTAATACCCCTCCTCATCGCGCACGGCCAGATCGCCGGTGCGCAGCCAGCCATCGGGGGTGAAGGCTCTGGCCGTCTCGGCGGGGCGACCCCAGTAGCCCGCGCAGACGTGCGGCCCGCGGATGAGCAATTCGCCCACCGTGCCCGGCCCCACCTCGTGGCCCTCGGCATCCACCAGTTTGAGATCAATGAACATCAGCGGATGGCCCACCGCGCCCGGCTTGCGGCGCACATCTTCGGGCGGCAGCCAGAAGGTGTTGGGGCCGGCCTCCGTCAACCCGTAGCCGGTCTTGAAATCCACGCCTCGCCGCCAGAACTCTTCAAAGACGGGCATAGGGCAGGGCGCGCCGCCGCTGATCACCAGCTTGAGCCGCGAGAAGTCCGCCTCCGGCCAGCGAGGGTGCTGTTGCAGGGCGATGAACATGGTCGGCACGCCGAAGAAGAGAGTCACCAGGCCCGAGTTGACCAGGTCGAACACCTGGTCAACCTGGAAGCTCTTGCAGACGACCGAGGCGCCGCCGACGAGCACCAGCGGCGCGGTGAAAACATTCAGCCCGCCGGTGTGAAACATGGGCGCATTGAGAATGGCGACATCGCGGGCATCGAGCCCCCAGCTCGCCACAGTGTTCACGGCGTTCCAGGCGACGTTCCCGTGGGTGAGCACGGCGCCCTTGGGCGTGCCGGTGGTGCCTCCGGTGTAGCAGATTACCCAGGGGTCATCCCAACTCAGCGCCAGGGGAGGCACAGGCTCATCGCAGGCATCGCGTTCATCGAAGGCAAGATCGCTCGCCGCAGCGCGGGCGCTCGCATCGAAGGCGATCCAGGCGCGCACCGAGGGCGCCTGCGCGCGCAGGTCGGCGATCAGCGGGGCGAATTCGGGGCCATATACGAAGACGCTGGGCGTGCCATCGGCGACCAGGGCGGCCAGTTCGGCGGAGGTGAGCCGCCAGTTGAGCGGCTGCATGATCGCGCCGATCTTGCCACAGGCGAACCACAGATCGAGAAAGGCCACCGAGTTGTAGGCCAGTACGGCCACCCGGTCGCCCCGCGTCACGCCAAGGCGCCGCAGGAAAGCCGCAGCGCGGGTGGCCTGCGCGTTCCACGCGGCGTAGCTGATCGGTCGCATGCCGCATTCGGCATCGTAGAGAGCGATCTTGTCAGGGGTCAGCCGGGCGCGCCGGCCAAGCCAGTCACCGAGATACATTTCCATAGGCGCGTTCCTGTGTCAGGCCGTTGTTCAGCTTTGGCCATCCAACCGGATGTTCCTTGTATTTCCGCCCCCCTCCCAGCCTCCCCCCGTTGGGGGGAGGAGCCGGACGCCCTCACCCGGCGGGGGAGGGTTGGGGAAGGTGAAAGCGCTGTTCTGCCAGACCTTCCGGTCCGGCAATACTCAGCCCCTGCGGGGTTCGCCCCAGGCCACGCAGGCGGCGGCCCAGGCATAGCCGATGCCCGCGGCGGCCATTACCATCAAATCACCGTCACGCAGACGGCCAAGCTCCAGACCCCGGCGGATCAAGAACATCTGATCCTGCTGGCCGACGTGGCCCAGGTCGCTCAGGTAGCAACTCTGGTCCTCGCGCAACCCCAGGGCCTCCAGGACGGCCCGGTGAGCGGAGCGTTTCATATGCAGCAGGTTGAGATAGCCGATGTCGGCGCGGGTCCTGCCGCTTCGAGCCAGCGCCTCGTCAATGACTGCCAGGAAGTTGGGCATCGAAACCGCATCCAGGCGTCGCTTCATACCCTCGGGATCGGGGACGTCAATGCAGTTGCGGCGCGCCGCGAGCGCCTGGGGGGTCAGCGGCTCGACGGTGCCGCCGGCAGGCACGATCACATCGAGAGAGAAGGACCCATCGGTGATGATGCTGATGCCGAGCAGATGGTTGCGCGGATGGCCCCGGCGCAGGATCAGCGCGCCGCCGCCGCAGCTCAGCCCGACCAGGAAGCGCGAGCGGGGATTGGCATAATCCACCAGATCGCCGTTGCGGTAGCCGCCGGCGATCAACACGGTCTCCACGCCAGGGTCGGCGAGCATCAGCCCGCGGGCGAGTTGCAACGCGGCAATGGTGGTGCCGCAGCGCAATTGGACGTCCATGGCCCAGGCGCGGCGGGCGCCGAGATCGTAGGCCAGCTTGATCCCCGCCGTCCAGAGGGGATATTCCTTCCACTCCTCGGTAGTGCAGAGCACAACGTCAATGTCTTCGGGGCGTGTTCCGGAGCGCTCCAGGGCATCGCGGGCGGCGCGGAGGGCCATGGCATTGGTGTGATCATCAGGGCCGGGCACGGGCTTGCGCTCAATCCCGAATTTGGCAATCAGCACCTCCTCGGGAATGCCGCTGCGGCGGGCGATCTCCGCCGCGGTGATGTAGGAGGCCGGCACATAGGTGCCCACCTCGACAATGCCAATGGGTGCGCTGTTCATACACCCGGCGTCCAGGGATGGCATTCAGCGATAACTTTGCTCCGGCGAGAGCGGCTCGTGTGATCGCCGCCATTATAACGGTTCGCGCGAATTGGCGCACAACGCGGGCTCGCAAATCCCGACGCCCGCCGGTTCACATCCGTTGGCGCAACTGGTTGAGCCAGCTCCGCTCTTCCGCTGAAAGAGGCGGCGGTGGAGGGTCCTGTTGATAATCAATGGAGAGATCATAGGCCGCTTCATCGTAGACCTCGCGCAGCGCCAGACCCAGGTCCAGCACCACGTCGTCATCAGGGGGCAGGAGCGGAACGGGGACCACAGGCAAGGGATCCGGCAGGCGCAGGGGCCACACGTCGGTACTGCCCGTGTGCGCGCGTGTAAGGGCGATGAGGTAGGGCGCCTCTGGCAGCATAGCATGAGCGATGGGATGTATGCCGCGCCGTAGCAGATCGAGTTCGAGCAGATGCACGCCGGCCTGATAGAGACGCTGGCGCTTGCGGCGATAGGCGCTCAGACCGGGCTCACGCTTGTTGACCGGGGAAATGATTTCGATGGACGTCACCAGTTGATTGTGAGCCGTATCGCGGATCTCCACATTCGGGATCTGCACCTCGACCGGCAGGAGCATCGGGATGGTCACGGCAGCCGGGGTAGTCGTCCGGGCCTCGTGGTGCGGCGGCTCGGTCGCGGTGGCGATGGTCTCCGCCGGACGCCGCGCGCGCTTGACCTCGACATCGGGGTACATCACCCCCAGATCGCTTTCAGGCGCGGTATCCTCGACCACGTAGGCGCTCAGACGCGCCGTATAGCGCGGGCGCAGGAGCGGGGTCAACACCTGCCGGATCTTGGCAGCCAGGGCGTTATGCACATCGGGCCAGAGATAGCCTTCAAGGTAGGGGGCCATGCCTGGAAATGGGGAGGGCATAGGCGTGTTCCTTCATAGCATAAGCGCCTCAGACGGGCGTCAGCAAGGGCTGCGCAGGCGTGTGGTATACTGCGCGTGGAGACCAGGCGACGCGGGCCAGGCCGCCCGGAGGAGCCATGTCGAGCCTCGCCGTCGTTATTCTAAACTACAATCGCGCCGATCTGCTGGCGGATTGCCTCAAATCGATCTATGCCGCGCCGACGCGCTGCACGCTGACAGTCTGGGTGGTGGATAACGCCTCGACCGATGGCAGCGCAGCGATGGTGCGGGAGCGTTTTCCGCAGGTCGAATTGATCGTCAGCCCGGTGAACGGCGGGTTTGCCTACGGGAACAACCTGGCCCTGCGGGCCATTCTCGCCGGGCCACGGGTCAACTACGTGCTCTTGCTGAACAACGACACCATCGTGCCGCCCGGGGCGCTCGATGGGCTGGTGGAGTACCTGGAGCGCCACCCGGATGTGGGCGTGGTTGGCCCCAAGCTGCTCCTGCCCGACGGATCGCTCGATCTGGCCTGCCGGCGCAGCTTTCCCGACCCTGAGGTCGCGTTCTATCGCATGGCAGGTCTGGCGCGACTGTTTCCGCGCCACCCCCGCTTCGCCCGTTACAACCTGACCTACCTCGACCCCGACGTGGAGACGGACGTGGACGCCGTGGTCGGGGCCTGTATGCTGCTGCGCGAGGGGGTGATCCGCGAGGTGGGCTTGCTCGACGAGCAGTTCTTTATGTACGGCGAGGATCTGGACTGGGCCTACCGCATCAAGCAGTACGGCTGGCGGATCGTCTACTATCCGCAGGTGGTGGTTTACCATTACAAACGCGCCGCGAGCAGTCGCCGGCCTATCCCTTCGATACGCGCCTTTTACGACGCGATGCGCATCTTTCATCGCAAGCACTATCGTGCCATCACGCCGGCCCCGCTCAACGCGCTGATCGAGACCGGCATTACTGTGAAGGAGTTGCTGGCACTTGGCCGTAATCTCCTCCTCCCCCCGGCGGCGCGCCGGGTCGGTTAAGGCGCGCCCGGCCCTGCGGCCCCGCACCTGGCGCGCGTTACTGCGCCTCGGGCTGATCCTCTGCGACCTGGCGGCGCTCAATGGCGCAATCGTGAGCGTGTTCCTCTATTTTCGCCCCACGATCGAGGCCGCTGGCGATCGCCTGCCCTCCAACCCCGTGGACGTGGCGCGCTTCGCCTTGCTCTTTAACCTGACCGCGCTGGTCATCTTTGCCGCCAACGGCCTCTACGAGATGCGCCGCGGCGCCTCGCGGGTTGACGAGGCCTTCAAAGTGGTTACGGCAGTGTCGCTGGTGGCCGTGGCGGGAATTGTGATTAACACCTTGCTCCCGCAACTGGGCGGCCAGGATCTGCCGATCACCCGCGACGTGCTGGTGTGGAGCTGGGCGATCGCCATCGGCGCTACGGTGCTGCTCCGCGGCCTGCACCGCAGCGTGGTGTACTGGCTGCGCCGCCACGGGATCGACACCCGTCGCGTAGTGCTGGTGGGCGCCCGCGAGCCGGGGCAACTCGTCTGGCGCACCATTCGCCGCCGCCCGGCCCTGGGCTATCGCGTCCAGGGCTTTGTGAGCGACACGGCCCCCGTCGGCAGCGAAGTTGAGGGCTTGCCTGTTCTCGGACGCACCAGCCAGCTCGGGCGGGTAGTGCGGGCCACCCAGGCCGACGAGGTGATCATCGCCCTCTCGGGGCGCTCCACCCAGGACCTGATGGAGATCATCAGTCTGGCCGAGGACGAGGCGGTCGAGATCAAGGTCTATCCCGACACCTTCCAACTAATCACCAACAATGATATTTCGATTGGCGACCTGAGCGACCTGCCGCTGGTGTCGGTCAAGAACGCCGCTCTCGATAACCCCTGGAACCGGGCGCTCAAACGCGTCCTTGACATTGTCGTAGCCACTACCGTGCTGCTGCTTGGCGCTCCGGTGCTGCTGCTGATCGCCCTGGCCATCCGCCTGGATTCGCCGGGACCGGTGTTCTTTCTGCAGGAGCGAGTGGGCATGGACCAGCGGCCCTTCTGGATGATCAAGTTTCGCACCATGCGCGTGGACGCCGAGCAACTCGGCGCCTGGACCACCCCCAATGATCCCCGTGTTACGCGGGTGGGGCGCTTCTTGCGCCGCACCAGTCTCGATGAATTGCCCCAGTTGATCAACGTGCTGCTGGGCGAGATGAGCATTGTCGGCCCTCGCCCCGAACAACCGCGCTGGGTTGAACAGTTCAGCCAGCAGATCCCCCGCTACATGCGCCGCCACAAAGAGAAAGCCGGACTTACCGGCTGGGCCCAGGTCAACGGCCTGCGCGGCGACACCAGCATCGAGGAACGCACGCGCTACGATCTGTACTATATTGAAAACTGGTCCCTGCTGTTCGACATCAAGATCATTCTGCGCACCATTGTCAATTTTCTCACCGGAAAGCAAGAAAACGCATATTGACGCTTGCGAACCTGGGGTGTATAATGCACCCTCGGCTGAGCCAATCAGTCACAGTACTCGCGCCCCCCGTTACGTTTTGGTGACGGGTTTCGCGTTCCGGGAAGGCACCCGGCACAGCGCAACACGCAACACCGAACACGAAACGGACGTCGTCATCACGGCGGTCAGTGTTGACTCCCCCTTCTTTTCGATGGCGCCGGGCGGGCTTTTGTGAGGTTCTATGGACGTCTGCCAACAACTGCGCGCACCTGCGCTGCGCATCGTCAACTGCATGGCCATTCGGCTTGCGGCCGGGCAGGCGTCTGAGACGCCTGGCTCAGGATAGCGACGTCTCACGTCCTTCCTTCCCCCTTCGCCGCAGGCCCTTGCCGATGCAGGGGCTTTTTTGATCCCCCAGCGCAGCGTATCTTCGCCTGTTCCCATCCAACTGTGAGGAGCGACCTCACGGTTAGTTTCCGTGCGCGTACACGCGTAACGCCACCCCGTGGGGCGGTGGTCTGACCGTGCGGTTTGACCACCGTTGACGCAGGAGCGTCCGGCGCTCCGGCGCCGGGCGAGACGGCAGCGCAACGCAGAGCGTTGCGCGCCGGGAAACCGCCGTTGCCCTGGAAGATTGCTCGTTACCTGGGAGGGATCGATATAAAGTGAAGCAGCAAACCTTCGCCGACTACATGCGGGATAACTTCGGCTTTACGGGTGAGGGCCAACTGACCGACTTTTTGAGCCGTGAACATGGGGAACTGATGCTGGGCGGCCGGTTGAACCTGTCGGAGCTGGCGCGGAGCCATGGCGCGCCCCTGGAGGTCGTTTACACGCCGCAGATCAGCATCCAGATCGCTCGGATGCGTCAGTGGGCCGAAGAGGCGCGGCGGCGCGCCGAATATCCGGGGAGCTTTCTGTACGCCTACGCCACCAAGGCCAACTTCGCCGCCGAGGCGGTGCACACGGCGCTGCAAGCCGGCGCGCACTACGAGACGTCCGCCGCGGCTGATGTGGTGATCGCCCATGGACTGTTCCGGCAGGGATTGCTTTCCCATGATCGGCTGATCTGCTGCAACGGCTCGAAAGAAGCGGGCTACCTGGAAGCGATCCGCGATCTGCGCCTGGCCGGCTGCGCCAATGTGATACCGGTGCTCGATGATCTGGACGAACTGGAGGCGCTCATTGACACGCCGGCGCCGCTGCAATTCGGGGTGCGCGAGCGCGCCGCCGGCAATCGCGACGGGGCCCATCCGGGGAACGATCGCTTCGGCCTGACCGGCGAGGAGATCGAGCGGGCCGCCGCGCGTATCGCCCGCAGCAGGCATCAACTGGCGCTCTACCACGCCATGATCGGCAGCCAGGTGGAGGACGAGGCCCACTTCCTGGCCACCCTGCGCGAGTCGGTCGAGAACTACGCGCGTCTGCGTCGCGTTACGCCGACGCTGCGCTACTTCAACTTTGGCGGCGGGATGCCGACGTCAGGCTACCGCCTGGGATTCAGCTTCGATTACGAGGGCTTTCTGACCCGGCTGATGGTCATTATTCGCGACATCTGCGCCGCCCATGACGTGCCGGCGCCCGACCTGATCGGCGAGTTCGGACGCTACACGGTGGCGACCCACAGCGTCGTCTTGCTCGAAGTCGGCGCAGTGAAGCGGGGCCAGCCGGGGGCGCCCGACTGGTACCTGGTCAACGGGAGCCTGATGGTCACCCTGCCAGATTCGCTGCTGGTTGAGGGACAGGAGTTCGTGATCCTGCCGTTGAGCGACTGGGAGCGCCCGGCGCGCCCGGTGCGACTGGGAGGGCGCCGCACCTGCGACAGCGATGATGTCTATCCGCGCCCCGACCGCGCGCCGCTGATCTTGCCCGATACCGGCGCGGGCCTGGTGCTGGCGATCTTCGGCGTGGGCGCCTACCAGCAGATGATCTCGGGGCGCGGCGGGGCGCACCACTGCCTGAGCCCCGAACCGGCGCGGGTCATCATCACCGAGCGCGAGGGCCGGCTGATCTCGCGCTATGTGCCCCAGCAGGATCAGGCGACGATCGCGCGGCTGCTCGGCTACCAGTCCCAACTCGCGCCACTGGCGGTGCGTCCATTGCCTGCCGGGCGCCGGCGCGGCTATCCGCGGCAGCCGCGGATGGCCCGCGTCGTCGCGGTGGGGGACTAGATAGTATTTTGGATTGTGGATTTGGGATTTTGGATTGGCGTATGTAGCGTCTCTGTGAGGCCTGGCGATGATGTGCGTGCGGCGTGTTCAACGGGGGTCGGCATAAAGTCCCCGGAGTACGCCTCAATCTCCCGGGGGCAACGTGGCCGCCTCACATCCACCGCTTCCGGTGAACGTCGCACCTGCCCGGGCCGGAGGGGTGAAAGACATTTCGCCCCTCCGGCATGAACTGGTATAATAGCCGGCGCTATGCGCAGAATCGCCGCTGAGCTGACTGCCCTGCTCATCATTCTGACGACCGCCTTCCTGGGCCTCGGCCTGGTCTATTCCGGCCCGCGCACGGCCGCCTTCGACGTCACGGCCCTGCCCGCAATGCTGCCCGCCTCCGGGTTGCACGCTGTTGAAACCCTGGCCGACCGGCCGGGCTCCTTTCGCTGGACCAAAGGTGAAGGAGTGCTGCAACCGCCCAACCCCGGCGGGCGCCTGGTCCTGCGGATGCGCCTCTCCAGCGGGATTGACGGCCCGACGCGCCTTGAACTGGCGGCAAACCGTCTGTCGCAGCATTTCATGGTGCAGCCTGGCCTCCGCACGTACTACCTGTTGCTGCCGCCTCACCCCGGCGAACGGCTCACCCTCGTCCTCCGCTCGCCGCCCTTTGAGATCAGAGGGCGCCAGCTTGGCATCGTCGTGCAGAGCCTGCTGATTGGCGGCCAGGACCGCCCGCCGGCATTGCTTCTTGCCATGCTCCTCTTCGCCACGGTGAGCTGGTACGCGCTCCTGCGACGGGCCGGGCTTTCGGCGGTGCGGGCAGCCGCCGGGGTGCTCGGCCTGCAGATCGCCGCCTGTGCTCTGCAGACCATCGGGGCCTGGCGCTATGCCTTCCTCGGCAACCTGCTCTTCCTGGGCGGAATCGGCGCCGTGGGCGCCCTGCTGATCGAACGCTTGTGGCCGCCCCTTCCGCCACCGATCTGGCCGCCGCTTGCCGGGAGTCGCCGGGACGCCCTGGCCCTTGGCGGGTTGCTGGCGCTGGCCCTGGCCTGCTGTCTCCCCTGGCTCACAGCGCCCGACCCGGTGGGCGATCTGGAGCTGTCGGCGCGCTGGATGGGCTTTATGATGGAGGGCCGCTTCGCCGATCTCTCGTACTACGGGTGCGACTACCTGCCCCTCAACCTGGCCACCCTCTGGCTGCTTGGCCCGCTGGTGTCGCTCCTGGGCGGCACATACTACGATCCGCTACCGGCGGTTACCCGCGTGATTGTGAAACTGCCCAGCCTGGCGGCGTTATTGTTCAGCGTGGCGCTGATCTACCGCTGGGCGCGCCGGCACGGCGGCGTGGCGCGGTCGGCGCTGCTCGGCGCGCTCTACGCGGCGGCGCCGCCGGTGTGGATCAACGTGGCCTGGTGGGGCCAGGTAGACGTGCTGCTGACCCTGCCGATGGCCGCGGCGGTCATCTGGCTCGACCGCTGGCGCGGACGCGGGAGCTGGCTGGCCTGGGCTACGGGGCTGCTGATCAAGGCCCAGGCAATTGTGCTCGCGCCCCTGATCTACGCGGCCACCCTGCGGCGCTACGGTCCCCGCGGCTTCGTCGAGGGCGCGCTGATCGCCCTCAGCCTGATTGTGGCCCTTAGCACGCCGCTGGTGCTGCTTGGTGAAGGACCGGGGCTGTACCAGACCGTGGTGGGATCGGTTGGCCGCTTCCCGCAGGTGACCAACCGGGCCTACAACTTGTGGTGGCTGGTGGTCGGCGATCAGCGCGTCTCCGACCTGACGGAGTGGGCCGGGATAAGCTACCGCACCCTGGGCTTTCTGCTGGTCGGCGCGGCGGCGCTGCTGGTGATGCCGGCCGTCCTGCGCCAGCCCCATCCGCACACCTACCTGGTGGGCGCGGCAACGCTGGGGCTGGCGTTCTTCACCCTGCCGACGCAGATCCACGAACGCTACGCCTTCTTTGCCCTGCCCTTCCTGCTCCTGGCTTCCGCCGCCGATCCGCGCCTGCTGCTGCCCTACACGGTGCTGGCGGTCAACGCAACGATCAACATCTTCGGGGCCATCGGCAGCTTCACGCCGGAGCTTATGCCGCTGATCCGCGACAGCGCGCTGCCGGAAGCAGTGGCGTGGGTGAACCTGGCAATTCTGATGGGATTGCTGGTCTATCTTTATGTGGTTCCGCAGAGTCGGAATGTTAGCGCAACCTTCCAGGTTGCGACCACACATTGAAGAGCCTGTATGTATGAGGACGCCTTTCCGCCCGTGGCAAGCCATCTGGCGGCGGCCACGGGCGGCGCTGCGAGCCGCGGCCATCGCCCACCCCCCCCTGCTAACGGGGTTGCGCGCGGTGCTGGCGGGGATCAACGCGGTGTTCGCCTGGGCGGCCTGGCATGGCCTGGGCGCGGAAGTGCGCCCATGGGAAGTGCTCGCCATCGCGCTGGTGGCCGGGCCGCCCCTGGGGCTGGCGGCGCTGATCTGCTGCGGAGTGTTGTTACGCACCGGCGGGCGCTGGCTGGGCGGGCGCGCCGAGGCGCGGCAGGTGCGGGCCGTGCTGGCGCTGGCCGTCGCCCCGGTGATTGCCGGGCTGCCGCTCTGGCTGGCGCAACTGGCCCTCTTTCCGGCGGCCAGTTTCGGCGGACCGGCGGCAGCAAGACCGTTGAGCAGTCTCTTCTGGGTCATTCACGGCCTGCTCTGGCTCTGGGCTGGCGGATTGAGCGTCGTCGGGCTGGCCGAGGCCCACGGCATCACCCTCTGGCGGGCGGCGGCCACCTGGATCCTTGCCGCGCTGCTCGTGGTGGGCGGGGGGTTGCTGGCGCTCTGGGGGGCAGGGGTGGCGATTGGGATTATCAACTTTATTGGCCAGTAATTGATCGCAACGCTGGCAGCGCGAGTGTTAGCAAGCCACACAGCTCAGTAGTCTGCGAACTACGTTTCCTTGCATTTCCGCCCCCCTTCCCAACCCTCCCCCGGCGGGGGAGGGAGTCCGGCTCCTCCCCCCAACGGGGGGAGGCTGGGAGGGGGGCGGAAATGCCACGAAACTCACTTTACAGACCACTCATGATCCTCAGCGCAACCCGCTCCGGTCAGCGCTCTAAACCCCTAACTTTGTTCCAGCACAAAGACCGGAACCGTGGAACCGCCACCGGCGGTGACGTTGAGCAGCGTCATCGTAGAGAGGCGGCAGAGGCAGCCGCCAACCTCGGCGCCGAAGAGAAAGGGGTCGCTATCCACCAGCCGCTCGCTCACGATCACCTGGCCATCCACGAGGGCGGGGTAGGGTTCGTAGGCGATGCGCACCCGCTCCTGCACCACGAAGGGCGCCTGCAGCGCCGCCCGCAGCGCCGCCTCCCAGCCGACAGCATCGGTCTCCCAGCCGATGGTGACGCCTCGCCCGCCGTAGTCATCATTGGGTTTGAGCACCAGTCGCTCGCGGTTAGCGCGGGCAAAGGCCAGCAGATCAACCCGCTCGCCCTGATAGGTGGTCTCGCCGGGGCGCACCACGCGGGTCCAGGGCACATGGGCGGCTACGGCGGCGCGTTCCTCGGGGCTGAGGGGGGCGTGGAAGCCTTCATCGGACAGGAGAGCGAAAAGGGACTTTTTGTGGAGCAACTTGGCGCGGAAACTGTTGACCAGCACGCAGGCGCCGGCGGTGTAGGCCTGAACCAGGGGGTGATCAAGGGCCGCCGCGCCGTAGTGGGTGAGCAATTCGCTGGTAAGCACGCGCTTGAAGACGATAGTCACGGGGACGACGGCGTCATCGAGTTCGGCGATGAGGCGCCCGTCGCGGAAGCGCAGGTCGTCGGGGGTGCAGATCAAGGCGCGGAGGCCGTGCTCGGCGAAGTAGGCGGCGAACAACTCGAACTCGGTAGCAGTGGGAAGGCCGCGCCAGTCAACAATCGCCACCACCGGTTCGCCGCCCGGCGCGCCGGCCTCGCGCCAGGCGGCAAGGAGGGTCTCCAGCAGCCGCCAGCGGGCGGGCAGCGGGCGCAGCGGGAACCGGCGTACAAACTCCTGCATTACGGGCATGGCGAGGAATGACTCGGCCAGCAGATCCTGGTAGGCAATCGCGGCGGGGCTTTCCGCATTGTACTCAACGAACTGGAGCGAGGCCCCGTCGAGGGTCAGGAAGGCGTCCATGCGCGAGTGGGCGCTCGGCTCGGCATAGCCAGGATGCCGGGCGATCAGGTTCTCTTCCTGCGGCGTGAGCAGCAAGACCCGGCGCACCGCCTCGCCATCGGGGCCGGGGTCAAGGGCGGCGGCGACAACCTTGCGGGCCGCGGCGGCGACGACGCTGACGGCGCGTTGCAGCAAAGCGTAGTGCCCGGCAGTGAGCAGGCGGGGGCGCAGCACGGTCGCCAGGGGCCGCTCGCCGAAGTAGAGCCGGCGGGCGCGCATCTCTTCGCTGAGACGCGCCCAGGAGGCCGCCGCCACCTCCGGGGTGAGCAGGTTATGATAGTATTCGATAGCCGCGAGCAGGCTCATTGGACTATCCAATCATCCGGCTCCAGGGGTACTCAGTGGGCGTCTGGCGGCCCTGGAGGGCCAGTTCGATGGTAAAATCGGCCATCGTCTTCACCACCCAGTCGAAGTAGTAGGGGGTGAGGGAATTTACGTCGAAATCAGGGGCGGGGTTGGTAAAATCAATCGCGTAGGGCACGCCTCCTTTGAGGGCGAACTCGACCGTATTCATATCGTAGCCGAGGGCCTGGTTGATACGCAGCGCGTACTCGGTGACCTGGCGCCCCTCGTCCGGCGTCAGATAATAGTCATCACGGAAGTAGCGATGGGGCCAGGGGGCGTTGGCGTCGAACTTGATGGTCACGATGTGCCGGCGCCCGATGACGATGCAGCGCACGTACTTTTCCCAGGCAATGTATTCCTGGAGCATCATGCACTCCGTGCCGGTCTCATTGTAGGCGCGCCAGAGTTCTTCAAAGCTGTGCACCTTGTAGACCTGTTTGAAACCGCCGCCCCAGGCCGGTTTGAGAATAACGGGAAAGCCGCCAACATAGTCAACGTGCTCTTTCCAGGGCAGGGGGTAGCGCAGGTTCCGCAACGACTCCTCGACCACGCCTTCGATGTAGGAATGGGAGGGCAAGGCGATGGTCCGGGGATGGGGAATGCCGAGGCGGGTGCAGAGACTGGCGCCGAAGAACTTATCATCGGCGCTCCACCAGAAAGGATTATTCACCACTCGCGTGCCTGAAAGGGCCGCCGTTTTCAGGAATGTTCGATAGTATGGGATCTCATGGCTAATGCGATCCACAATGACATCGTATTCGCATGGCTCAGCCATGCGCGTGCCGCCGAGCTTAACGAATTCGGCAAGCACGCCCGCTTTCCGCCGGTTCACCTCCTCAATGAACGCCGGAGGCCAGGACCACTCACGACCTACGAGAACGCCAATCTTCCTGGTATCCACAGCGATTCCTGCCGCGACAGCAACGGCCGCCCTGGTGGCAGGCCATTTTGATTTTGCCCATGCGTAGCCGGGATTGTACCATAGCTGCGCTTCGCGGCGGAATGCTGGAGACGTTCGAACGGGCTGAGGCAACGTCAGCCTCCGGCGATAGGGGCTGGGGCGGCTGCGCCGCTCACGTTACTGGCCGGTTCTGAGGGCGTAGCCGCCAGAACCGGCCAGTAACCCTGGAGTCTGGAGTTTTCCCCGACGCCGTTCCATCCATAACATCGGAGGACGCGGGGAGGCCGCGCCTCTTCCGAACGGATACGCAACAGGCCGCGCAGCGACATCGCATCTGGAGTCTGAGGAGAGAAGGGCATGCACAATCATCCCCTGGTGCGCCTGATCCGCCTGACCGTCGAAAAATACCAGAGTGATCGGGTCGGCGACATGGCCGCAGCTCTGGCGTACTTCGCAATTTTCTCGATCTTCCCGATGCTGCTGGTGGTGATCAGCATCGTCGGGTTCGTGGTTGATCCGCAGCAACTGAACGTGCAGACGATGCTGCTGCAACTGGTGGGATCGGCCGAGATTGCCGGGTTGATCAGCCAGACCCTGACGCACTTTTCCGAAACCCGGGTTGGCACGGGGTTGCTGGGGGTCGTGACGCTGCTCTTTGCCGCCACGGGGTTGCTGGGCGCGCTGCACCGGGCCCTGCAACAGATCTGGAACGTGCAACCCGGGGCAAATGGCGGCGGGTTGAAGACGGCAGTCACAACGATGGTGATGGGCCGCCTGACCTTGTTCGCGCTACTGCTGGGCATCGCGGCGCTCATCCTCGCCGCCGTGCTGGGCAATCTGGCCATCTCGCTGCTGATGGCCTATACGGACTGGCTGCCGCTCAACAGGCTGCTGGTGCAGGTAGTCCAGATAGCGTTGTTCATCGCCTTGCTGACCGCGGGCTTCGCCACCCTCTACAAAGTGCTGGCCAGCCCGCTGCCACGCTGGGGCGACGTCTGGCCGGCGGCTCTGGTCGCGGCAATCGCCTTTACCGTACTCCAGCGCCTGGCGGAGTTTATTTTCGCGCGGGTCAACTTCTCGTCCTTCGGCGTCCTGGGGGCGGCAATGACTCTTCTGCTATGGGTCTTTATCTCATCGCAGATCTTGCTCTTCGGCGGCGAACTGTCATACGCCTGGAGCCGGGTGTTTGGCAGCCAGCGCGAAGGCAAGCCGGCGGCGGCGCAGGCGTGACCACCCCCATGGCGTGGCCGTGGCGACGGGCGCCTTTGACGCTCCTGCACCCTGATGCTACAATGCCGGAACAGACCTGTGCGATTTTCGATTCTGGATCGCGGATTGGGCGCGGCGCGGCGCTGTCACCCGGGACGTCGTTCAAATAAGCAGGTTGTGAACGAAGTTTTTCGCTAAACTCGCATCCCTTTCCCAGCCCCCCTCAGCGGCAAAGGGCGCCTGGCTCCTCCCCCCAACGAAGAGAGGCTGGGAGAGGGCCAGACATGCAAGGAAACTTCGTTCACAAACGAATAAGCTCTTAGATGGATATTCTGAGTGGAAAGAAACTGCTCCTGGGGGTCTGTGGCAGCATCGCGGCCTACAAGGTGGCGCAACTGGCGCGTGACCTGACCCTGGCCGGCGCGCAGGTGGATGTGGTGCTGACTGCGGCGGCGGAGCGCTTTGTTGGCGCGGCAACGTTCCAGGCCCTCACCGGGCGAGCGGTGCTCAGGGATATGTGGGAACTGCCCGAAGACGGGGTGATCGGCCATGTGAGCCTCGGCGCGCAGGCCGACGCGGTGATCGTGGCCCCTGCCACCGCCCACACTATCGCGCGGATCGCTGCGGGCATGGCCGATGATCTCCTGACGACGACCATCCTCGCCGCCTCCGGGCCGGTGTTAATCGCTCCGGCAATGAACCCTTTGATGTACGCCAATCCCGCGACCCAGGCCAACGTCGCCACCCTCCGCGCCAGGGGCTTCACCGTGCTGGAGCCGGAAGAGGGGCTTATGGCCGAGCACGTTTCGGGCAAAGGACGTCTGCCCGAACCGGCCACGCTCGAAGGGGAGATCCGGGCGCTGCTGGGGCGCCACAGCGGGCCGCTGCGGGGGCAGCGGGTCGTGGTGACGGCGGGGGGCACCCGCGAGCCGATCGACCCGGTGCGCTTCATCGGAAACCGCTCCTCGGGGCAGATGGGTTATGCCCTGGCCGCCCGCGCGCGCGACCTGGGGGCCGATGTGACGCTGGTGAGCGGTCCCACCGCCCTGCCCGCTCCAGCGGCGGTCAACATGGTGCAGGTTGAAACGGCGCTACAGATGCGCGACGCGGTGCAGGCCGCCTGCGAGCACGCCCATATGCTGATTATGAATGCCGCCGTGGCCGACTTCCGCCCGGCAGCAGCCGCCGAGAGCAAGATCAAGAAGCGCGGCGATGAGGGGCTGATCCTCGAACTTCTGCCCAACCCTGACATCGTCGCCGGATTTGCCCAGCGACGCGACCTGTTCAAGGTAGGGTTCGCCGCCGAGACTGATGATTTGCTGGCAAATGCCCGGAGCAAGCTGGAACGCAAGGGCCTCGATCTGATCGTCGCCAACGACGCGGTGGCTAGCATTGGACGCCCCGATATCGCCCTGTACCTGGTTGACCGCGAAGGCGTCACCCCCCTGCCGCGCCAATCGAAGACCGAGGCGGCGGCGGCCCTGCTTGACGCGATCGTGGTACGCTACACCCACTGGCAGGCCAGCCGGACGCACGTCTGAGGCAAGGTTTCGAAGGGGCTCTGTACGAGAGTCGCGCGCCGATCCGCCTCCTCCCCGGGCAGAGGCGTGGGGAAGCCTGGTTGCCCCACCCTCCTCCAACCAGCGGTGAGTGAGGTGTCCGGAAAGGCTCTGAGCGGTCTGTAAACTAAGTTTCCTTGCATTTCCGCCCCCTCCCAACCTCCCCCCGTTGGGGGGAGGCGCCGGGCTCCCTCCCCCAGCGGGGGAGGGTTGGGGAGGGGGCGGGGGTATAGCGAAAAACTTTGTTTACAAACTACTGAGCGTCCATCGCAGAACTTCAACCGCATCAACGGGTCACACAATGACGACCGAGCGACAGGAACCGCTTGAGATGAATAGCGCCCCGGCCGGCGCCACAGGCCAGACGCCCGCCGGAGGGGCGTACAGCGCGTCGCCTCAGGCCACCCGGCGACTGTCCAGCACGACCAGTCGCCAGCGCGCGCCCCGGGGCGGACGGGGCGGCTCATCGCGCGAGCAGATTGACGCGCTTATTCACGCTCTCGGCGATACCAGCCACCCGCTTCATACCGTCGCGGTTGATGAACTGGCCGCTATTGGCGCGCCAGCGATACCGGCGCTCGGCGCGGCGATGGCCCCCAACCAGCCCTGGCTGACAATCTACCGCGCCGCCGAGGCCGCCGGCCGGATTGGCGATGCTCGCGCCGTTGGCCCGCTCGTCCAGGCTCTGAACCATCCCAACAGCAACGTTCGCTGGAGCGCCGTTCGCGCCCTGAGCCAGATCGGCGACGTGCGCGCCCTGTGGGAGTTGCGACGGGTCGCCCAGACCGATCAGGGACGAACGAGCTGGGGCGAACCGGTGGCCGACACGGCCCGCAGCGCCCTCGACGAGATTCGCCGCCGCAGCGTATGGGGACAGGGACTTGAACTAATCAAAACTGCGGTCGTGGCGGTGCTGATGATCTTCTCCCTGGTGCTGGCGTTCAGCGTGGTCAGCGCCCTGCGCGACGAACTGGCCGGCTTTGGCCGGATTATTCCCGGCCAGACGCAGATCCCGCAGCTTACCCTGCCCACGGTGGCGCCAACCTCTATCTCTGCCGCGCCCACGGCCGCGCCCGTGCAGGCGCCGGTCGGCGCCGCGCCGACTGTAGAACCAATCCTGGCGCCAACGACGGCAAGCATCGCTACGGATGTGTTGACCGGCACGGTGCGCCAGGACGCGAATGTGCGGCCCTTCCCCGGCACTAACAATCAGCCGATCGGGCGCGTTACCTTCGGTGACGAGATCATTTTTATCGGGCGCAGCCCGAATAGCCAGTGGTACCTGATCCGCCTGGGATCCCGGCACAGCCCTGGCTCGGCGATCAACAGCCCGGATGGGGCCGGCTGGGTCAACCAGGCTCTGGTCAGCCCGCCACTCGGCGACGTACCTGTGCGCGAGCCGGAGGCGACGCCCATGCCTACTGCCAGTCCGTGATGTTCCGATGTTAACCGCAGAGGACGCAGAGAACGGCGGGGTCTGTTCGGGTCCGCGCATCTACGGGCGGATTACAGCGGCTTCTTCAGAAAAACCGGTTGATGGATTACTGACGCCTGAACCGGTCCTCTGGAACTGCACTTGAAACACGCTCTTCAGACCAGGCGCTCGTTGCTTGATCGGGCGCCGGCGCGCCTGGTTCCGGCCCTGACCTGGGCCGCGCTTGGCGCGCTGCTGATCTTCCTGCTTTCGCAGATCCCGGCGACCCACGCGGTCAACATCGGGGGGTTCGATGCGGCCTACATCCAGGGTTTTTTCGACGCCGAGCGGCCCGGCGATCCCGGCGGGCCGCGCCCCTACCTGGAAGGCGCCGAGGGCGGAGCCCGCTGGAGTGGCGCCTCGGCGGCCCTGATCTTCCCCCAGGCCGGACTGCCTGGCGCAATCACCCTGCGTTTGCGCGGCTGGCGCGAAAGCGGTCCGCCACCCTATGTTACCGTGCTGCTCAACGGCGTTACGGAACTTGATCGCTTCCAGGCCAGCAATGCGTGGGAAGAGCGCCAGATTCCCATCCGCGGCGGCTGGTTCAAGGCCACCGACTTCTTCATCGAGATCCGCGCCGACACGACCCGCCTCGCCGATGGCCGCGAGGCGGGCGTGCTGATTGACCGGGCCATCTATCGTGTCGGGCCAGGCTTCATTGCTCCCTATCCTGCCCAGATCGCCTACGCCGCCATAGCGGGCGCGCTGCTCTGGGCGCTGTTTCGCGCCAATGGCAGCGCGCCACGGGAGAGGAAGGGGCTCGTTCCCGCCGCCTTGCTGGCCTATGGCCTGGCCTGGCTGCTGCTCTACCGGCTTCAGCCGCCGCTTTACCCCTACCCGCTGCGGGCGCTCCCGCCGCTCGCCGTGCTTGCTCTGGGCGGCTTGCTGGCGTTGCGCGACGGGCCGGCTCTGGCCGAACGCTGGCCGCGCCTCGTCAGCGTCGCGGCTCCTGTCACCGTGATTGGCCTGTGGACGGCGGCGACGCTGGTCCTGGCCCGACAGCACGTTACCCTCTCCCGACCCGGGGTGGAAAACGATTTTCGGGTCTTTGCCACACGCGATACGCTGGCGAGCATCTTCCGCGCCGACGGGTTCTACCACCTGGGATACCCGCTGTTGCTCTGGCTGGCGCGGCCGTTCTTCGAGGGCAACGCTTTTCTGGCAGGGCGCTTTCTGGCGGCGCTGAGCGGAGCGGCGCTGCTCGGCGCGGGGTACTGGCTTGCCCGCGTCGTGCTGCCGCCTGGCCCGGCGTTGCTGGCCCTGCTGGCCCTGGCGCTGAACGGCCTGGTGGCGCAGTATGGCCTGTATGTTGGCAGTGACATGCCCTTTGCCGCCTGCGTGACCCTGAGCGTGGCGGCCCTGGCGGCCGCGCTCGGGCATGGATCAAACTCGTCTAACAATGCGCCCCTGACCTCCTCGCCTTCCCAGCCGGATGAACCGGTTATGTGGAAATGTAGAGATGGGGAGTCGCGGAGAGACGGTAAGGCTGGCATCGCCAACCCTGAACCCGACCAGACAACGAGCAAGTCGGATGGACACGCCGCGCTGTTGCTGGCCGCCATTGCCGGTCTCGGCGGAGGACTGGCCTTCTTGATGCGCCACCCCGGGCTGATCCTGCTGCCCTGGGGCGCCGTCGCGCTGCTGCTGGCGGCCCGGTCGCGCCCCCGCAGGCTGGCAGTGGTCTTCGCCGGCGCGATGGTTGCCACGATGCTGCCGCAACTGATTGTCAACACTATCGGGACGGGCAACCCGCTCTACAATCAGCAGGCCAAGAACATCTGGCTGGCGGTATACGGCAACACCGACTGGGGGCGCTGGGAGGAAGCGCCTAACGACATTGGCCTGGCCGAAGTGGTGCTGCGCGATCCGGGGCGCTTCTTCGAGAACTGGCGGCGCAATGTGATCGGCTATACCGGCAGCGGGGCCGAAGACACCAGCGAGTTTGGGCGCGCCTGGCAACTGCGCCTGCTCGGCTGGCCGGCCAACTGGCTCGCCGTGGCCGGTCTGCTGGGCTGGGCGCTGCTGCTGGTCCGGCGAAGCGGCCAGGACCTGAGGATCGCCGCGGCGCTGCTGATCCTCATCGCCGGATACGTCGCCCTGGTCAGCGCAGCGTTCAGCCTGCAACGCTTCTTTCTGCCGCTGGCGCCGATCTACGCCGTCGCGGCGGGCTGGAGCCTGTGGCGGCTGGCGCGCGGGGGACGCCTGCTGCTCGGCACGAGCCTGGCGCTGGTTGTGGTACTATGGGGCGGTTACGAAAGCGGGGCGCGCTACGTCCTGGCGCAACAACCGGCGGAGGAAGTCGCGGCGATCCGCATGGTTGAGGCGACAACCGCCCCCGGCGAAGGGATTGCCGCGCGAGTGTCAACCCGAACGCCGCTGGCCAAGTATTCGGCCATCGCCCACCGCGTGGTTGACTGGCCCCCGCACGTCGGGACCGACACGGGGATCAGCGCGGAGGATCTCATCGCGATACACGCCGCAGGGGCGCGCTACCTGCTGTGGGACGAAACGGCCGGCCCGCCGCCGCTGCCGCAGCCGGACGCGGCGCGGGTGAGCATGAGCGGGCGATACGGGTTGTACCGTCTGGGCACGGGTGCGGGAGAGTGAGGGGGGGGCATGGTCCTCACCCTCCCCCTCCGGCCCCCTCCCTCTCCTCCTGCGGCGGAGAGGGAGGGGGCGCCGAGCGCAGCGCGGCGGGGGAGGGTGAGGAGCGGGATTCCGCTGCCAGGTGAAGCGATGTGGAGAATCGTGGTTTTCCGAGGCAGTGGCCCACAGGGAACTTCGAAGTAACGGCATGCACACGGCACAGGCAGCAACCTCCGGCGGCAAGGCAAGCGGAGCGACCCGCGGCATCGCAGTGGCGCTGCCGCGCGTTTCGGCCGCCGCGCTGTACCTGGCGGCGCTGGTGCTGCTGGGACTGGGATTGCGGCTCTGGTTCATCGCCGTCAATGACATCGATCCGCGCTTCTCGGCAGCCGATGACGGCGATTACTACCAGCGGGCGCTCCGTCTGGCCGCCACCGGAGAATACGTAGACAACTCGTGGCTCATCCGGCCGCCCGGACATGTGTTTTTCTTCGCCGCGATGCTGAAAACGGCGATGATCCTGGGGGATCCGCCTCTGGGCATTGCTATAATCCGCGGCGTGCAGGTGGCGCTCTCGCTGCTTCTCGTTCCCGTAGGCTACGACATGGCCCGGCGCCTGTTCAGTCGCCGGGCGGGGCTGATCTTCGCCACGGTGCTGGCGGTCTGGTTTCCGCTGGTGGAACTGCCGGCGCTGATCCTCAGCGAGCCGCTCTTCTTCTTCGCCCTGGCGCTGAGTTGCTGGGCGCTGGTGCGCTGGCGCGACAGCCGGCGCTGGCCCTGGCTGGCCGGCGCGGGGGCGGCGCTGGCCGTGGCGGCCCTGGCCCGCTCGCCAGCGCTCTACGCCGCAGTCTTTGTGCTGGGGTTCCTGCTGTGGGAGACGGCGCCCGGCGACCGGCGCCCATCCGGCGCGGCGCGGCTCTGGTCCTGGCTGCGGCGCTTCGCGGTCGCCGCGGCGATCTTTCTGCTGCCCTTCGCGGCGCTCATCGCCCCGTGGACGGCGCGGAACTACGTCACCTATAACCGGTTGATCATCATTGACACCCTGGGGCCGGTGAATCTGTGGATGGCAATGAGCGACGCAGTGAACGCTGGCCGGGGCGAAGGCGAGGCCAAGGCCATTCTGGCCGCCATTCCCCAGGAGGAGCGGCAGGACTTCGTGAGCGCCGACATCCGCCGTATTCTGAACGAGGAGCCGTGGCGGCTCACACGCAATTTCTGGCCCCATTTCCAGCACATCTGGAAGGCGCAGTTCATCGAGGATTACTTCGTTAAGGTCAGCTTCTTCACCCGCCCGCTGCGTGAGGTGTGGATCATCGGCGCCGTGGGTGACCTGCTCTGGCTGATCTTCAGCGCGGCGAGCACGTTCGCCCTGGCCGCGCGCCCGCGCGAAGGCGGCTTCCGGCTGCTGGCGCTGGGCTGGATCGCCTACTCCTGCCTGACGGTGATGCTCATCCATGTCGAGCCGCGCTATCTGCTGCCGATCTGGCTGTTCATGGCCCTCTACGGCGCGGCGACGCTGGGGGCGTTGTGGAACTGGCTGGCCCTCCGGCGGCGCGATGCGGCGGCGGCGCGGGCCGCGGCCCGGGCCTACCTGCGCTCCCCGTGGGGCGTGGCGGGCATGCTCCTCTGCGCGGGGTTCCTGTTCCTGGTCTTCAGCTATCGCGATTACCCGCGGATCATTGCCGCTGGCGCGCAACGGGAGTGGCATCGCGCCGCGGCGGTGCGCGCCTATCGCCAGGGCGATTACCCCGGCGCGATCGCGGCCTATGAGCGCATGCTCGCTGCCGACCCGGACTTCGTTGATGGGCGCGCCGAACTGGCGCTGCTCTACCTGGAACTGGGCGACTACGATCAGGGCTGGGAAGCCCTCGGCACGCGCCACACCCATCGCGGCGACGTGGTGCGCGGGGCGCTGGCGCGGGCGCAGGGCAACCACGAACTGGCGCGGCTCTTCTTCGAAGACGCCGAGGTGCGGGCGGGCGAGGATGTACAGAAACTGGCTATGGAGTGGCTGCGTCCCCCGCCGCTCACTGCCCTGCGCCTGGGCAATGGGCTTGACTTCGGCTACCTCGACGGCTTCTCCTTCGGCGAGCAACTGCCCGCGGGCGGGGACGCCTCGCGCACCTACCGCTGGTTGCAGAACCGGGGCATCATTCGTCTGCCCCTGCCTGAAGCGCTGAGCGCGGGCGCAGTGCTGCGGCTGCGCATGGCAGGAGGTTTGCCCGGCGATACGCCGTTGCGCCTGATGCTTGGCGAGGAGCGCATGACCCTGCCAGTACGCGGCGGAGAGTGGCGCGTCTACCGCATCGCCGTACCCGCCAGCCTGAGCGGCGCCGACCAGTTGACGCTCCGGCTGGAGGCGCCGACCTTCATTCCCGTGCAGATCAACCGCGCCAGCGGCGACGCGCGCGTGCTCAGCGTGATGATCAGCGACGTGGCCGTGGAGCAACCGGCGTCTCCGGCCAGCGTCCAGGAACAGCCATGAGCCTGGCCATTCCAGAAGCAACCTCCCGGCCCGAAGCGCCGCGAACCTACCCCTTCACCGTCAGCGTGGTGATCCCCGCCTTCAATGAGGCCCACAACATCGGGGCCGTGGTGCAGCGCGTGCGCGCCGCCCTGCCCGACGCCGAGATCCTGGTGGTGGACGACGCCTCCCACGATGGAACCGCCGCCGCGGCGCTGGCCGCCGGGGCGCGCGTCGAGCGCCATCCGGTCAACCGGGGCAACGGCGCCGCCGTTAAAACCGGCATTCGGCGCGCCAGCGGCGAGGTCATCCTGCTGATGGACGCCGACGGCCAGATGGACCCGCGTTACATCCCCGATCTGCTCGATGGCATCGCCGCCGGCTATGATATGGTCGTCGGCGCGCGCACCCCCGAAACCCAGGGCGACACGCTGGCGCGCCGCCTCGGCAACCGCGCGCTGGACGCGCTCGGGGCCTACCTGGTTGAGGCCGAGGTGCGCGACCTGACCAGCGGCTACCGGGCCATGCGCCGCGAGGTGATTATGGAGTTCCTGCACCTGCTCCCCAATCGCTACTCCTACCCCACCACCAGCACCCTGAGCCTGCTCAAGGCCGGCTACTGCGTGGGCTTCGTGAGCATCGAGGGCCAGCGGCGCCTGGGCGGGCGGAGCGGCCAGAAGCTCTTCAAGAACGGGGTCCGATTCGGGCTGATCATCCTGCGGATCATCTCGTTGTTCGCGCCCCTGCGGGTCTACTTTCCGATCGCCCTGGGCATGTTTTTGTTGAGCCTGCTGGCCTATATCGCCAGCGTGGCGGTCAACGGCGTCTGGCTGAAGATCCCTAACGCGACGGCAGCCCTGTTTGTTGGCGGCATTATCGTCTTTATGTTCGGCCTGCTCGCCGAACAGATCGCCGCGCTACGCTTCCAGCGGCGCGAGTGAGCGCATGAAAAAGTATCTTCCCCTTCTGCTGCGCCTGCTCGGCCCGGCGCTGCTTGTCCTCTTCCTCGCCAATGCCAACCTTGAGCAACTGTGGGAGAGTCTGCGCAGCGCGCAAGCCTGGCCCATTGCGCTCTCGCTGCTGCTGATGCCGCCCTTCGTCCTGATCAAGTCCTGGCGCTGGCTGCGCCTGATGCGGGAAATGGGGTTACAGCTCGACTTCCGTACCGCCTGCGGTCTGTACACTGTCGGGCTGTTTTATGGCGCCACCACACCCGGACAGGCCGGCGACCTGCTCAAGGGGGTCTACCTGCATGATCGAGGGCAGCCGCTGGCCCCGGCCATGCTCAGTGTGGTGATTGATCGGCTCTTCGATCTGCTGGTGATGGCCGCGTTCGGTACGCTGGGCATCTTCGCCCTGGGCCGTCTGCTCCCCAGCCGTGAATTGCAGACGGCGCTGGTGCTGGTGATGGCCGTGGGCCTGGCAGCGCTGACAGCGGTGCTGGTGGCCCGAGTCCCGCGGACGTGGATGCTGACAGTTGCGCTGCCCCGCTTCGCGCCGGGCTTCACCGCCACCCTGAGCCGCTGGAACAGCCAGCTCCACGGCCTGAGCCTGCGCCCGGCGTTGGTCGCCGAGCTAACCCTGCTCTCCCTCGGCTCGGCGGCCTTCACCTTCCTGCGGCTCTGGTTGCTCTTCCTGGCCCTGGGGCTTGATCGCGCGCCCCTGGCGGTGGTGGTGGGCGTTTCGGCGCTGATTGCCGTACTACAGGTCCTGCCGATCTCAATTGCCGGCGTGGGTGTGCGCGACGCCGCACTGATCGCTGTGCTCCTGCCGTATGGGTATCAAACCGAGCAGGCCCTGGCGCTCTCGGCGCTCTTTTTGCTGATCAATGTGCAGCATATTCTGGTGGGCTTTATCCTCTCCTTCTGGTACCCTCTGGCGCGCCGCTCGGCGCCAACAACTGACGCCGCAAGCAATGGCAGCGCTGCGGCAGGATCGAGCGAACCGTAACAACCGGCGGGGAGGGCCATGTTACAATACACCCAGATAAGTAATGATACGCAGTGATAGTAGGAGCGTCGCCCCACTGCCGCTGGAGGGGTGGGGGTAATCAATTATCCCTCCGACCCCGTCGGTTGCATCGCAACCCTCTGGACTATGCTTCAGGTCCGACAGGGAGGCGCTATTGCCAGGAACCTGCGTCAGGGCCTGGCGCGTGCGTCCCGATGGGCCTCTGCCGCGCCGGCATGGATCAGCGTTCATGAACGAGCACCACCTCAGCCCACCCTACGAGCGCTACGCGCCGCTCTACGACCGGAGCGGCCAGACCCGCTTCGCCGTGCTGGTTCATCAGTATCTGCGCGACCTGTTGCGCCAGCATCCGGTCAGCGGACGGCGCGCCCTGGATCTCGCCTGTGGCACCGGCACCCTGGCGCTGCTGCTGGCTGCGGATGGATGGGAGGTCACCGGCCTTGACCGTTCGGCGGCAATGCTGGCCCAGGCTGCCGCCAAGGCTGCCGGCGAAGATAAAGACGTGCGCCTGGTGCATGGCGACATGCGTGACCTTGAGGGTCTGGTTCCGGCGATGGCCTTCGATCTGGTTACGTGCACCTACGACAGTTTGAACTACATGCCCACCGAGGCCGATCTGGCGGCCTGCTTTCATGCCGTCGCCGGCGCGCTGGCCCCCGGAGGTCTCTACGTGGCGGATCTGAACACGCGCCACTTCCTGGAGCACGACTGGGGGGAATGCGTGATCCAGGAGTATGATGGCTACGTGCAGCTTCAGCGCAGTCACTTCGACGACGCCTCGGAACGGAACATTACGGTGCTAACCGGCTTTGTGGGCGACGACAAGAAGGGCTACGAACGCTTCGACGAATTGCACGTGGAGTGCGCCTATCCCCCGGAAACAGTTACGGCATTACTGGAGCGGGCGGGACTGCACGTCGAAGCGCTGTACGACAGCTTCACGCTACACCCCCCCGGTCCGCGCGCCCAGCGCATCTTCTGGGTCGCGCGCAAGCCAGGGTAAAGTTTCAGGCGACGTGTTCGGGAAGCAGCACGGCCCCGGCCACGTCCAGATGTGCAGCGCGGGATACTTTAAACTGCAACTGCCCCGGTGAGGAGTGCTGTGAGCGTACTGCCAACCCTCGACGAGAAAGCGGAGTATGTTGAACGTATGTTCACCCGCATTGCCCCAGGCTACGACCGGGTGAACCGGGTGATGACCTTCGGACTGGACCAGTACTGGCGGCGGCGCGTCGTTGAGCAGGTTGCTCCTCCGATTGACGGGCGGGCCCTTGATGTAGGCACCGGTACGGGAGACTTTTTGGTTGAACTCGCCGGGTGGACCCGCGAGGGCATTGCGGTCGGCGTGGATTTTACCGTGCCAATGATGGCCGCCGGTCGCGAGAAACTCGCGGGCCTGGAGGGTCAGCGGGCCGCCTTCGTGGGCGGTGACGCCCTGCGGCTGCCCTTCCCCGACAATACGTTCGATGCCATCACTACCGGCTTTGTGATGCGGAATGTCACCGATATCTCACAGGCCTTGCGCGAAATGTACCGCGTGGCGCGCCCGGGCGGCGTGATGGCCTGCCTGGAAGTGGCCCGCCCCAGGCACGCGCTGGTACGGCTAGGGCACCGGTTGTACTTCGAGGGCGTCGTGCCCTGGATCGGGCAGATCCTCGGCGGGGATCGCCGGGCCTATACCTATCTGCCACAGTCGGCCCGCGCCTTCCCGTCGCCGGAGCGTCTGGCAGCGATGATGCGCGAGGCTGGCTGGCGCCACGTGACGTACCGCCTCCTTAGTCTGGGCGCCGTGGCCATTCACGTTGGCGCAAAAGTTTAGGCCTCGCTACGCCATTCGGCCCGGCATGCCGGCTCAACTAAAAGGATTGAAACCGATGTCGGATCAGGACTACGACCCACGACCTCCTCGCGAAAACCTGATGCAGCAACGTCTACGAAAAGCACGTGGCGAACTGATTGATGATGAGGTTGACTTTTACGACCCGCCCATGTTGCCGCGTCCCAGCTTCAGCGGCAACGGATACGGCGGCGGGTGCGCCCGGGCAAGCCTGTATTTTGTCCTCGGCGGCCTGGCGGCATTGTTGATCGGCATCTTTGCCCTCAATCATTTCGTCAGCGGCCTCGGACGCTTCTTCCAACCCCCCAATCTGGGCCAGATTATCGCCACCCCGACGCCCACGGCGCTCTCCAGCGCCGTCGTGGTGCAACGCATTCAGGCCCTCAGCCGGCTTGAAACCGCATCGTATACCGTGCAGACGGTCATCGAGGTACAGCAGAGCCAGGGCAACCCGCTGTTTGATTTCTTTGCCGGTGACGCCTTGCTGCTGATCGCCCGCGGCTCAGTAGTAGCGGGGATCGATCTCAGTGAGGTCGAAGCCGCCGACGTGACCCTTTCCCCGGACGGGCAGACCATCACTGTGCTGTTGCCGCCCGCGCGGATCTTCAGCAGCCACCTGGATAACGCCGGGACGCGAGTCTACAGCCGGAATCGGGGCTGGTTCGCCCCGGAGAACAAAGATCTGGAATCCCTGGCGCGGCAGGAAGCTGAAGCCCAGATCCTGCGCACCGCCTGCGAAGATGGCGTGTTGCGCAAAGCCACGGAGCAGGCCGAGGCTACGATACGGCAATTTCTGGAATTGATCGAAGGAGTAACAATCATCGTGCAGAGCGCGCCGCCCGAACCGTGTCCCGGTCCAGGCAACTTGCCAGCATAGTCAGAATAGTCAACCGCACCCTCCAGGGAGGAACGAGCGATCTGGTTGCTTGACCTAGAGGAATGTGGGTTCCGAAAAGACCCGGCCTTGCCGGAACCCACTTCAAGACCGTGCAGGTACACGACCTCAGCAGTTAGTACATCCACGACGCCAGCGTGGCTCGGTAGTTGAGATGTCGTTTATGGCCCCTTCTGCCAGCATTCTCATCTCCGGTCTTGGCGATAGAACTCATGACTATCTTATGCCGCGTCTGATGCAAGAAGGCTATCGAGCAAGTCTGGCGGTTGGCTTGCAGCAAACCCTGGAAATGCTGCGCAGCCAGACCGACCTCGTCCTGCTTGACTTGCCCTCGGCTGATGAGGCGATCCATATTCCGACCATTCGCGCGGCATGTTCGGCAACAATAATCGTTATTGGTCCGGCTCGCAATGATCGGCTGGTAGTCAGCGCGCTGGAACTGGGCGCCGATGATTATGTGCAGCGTCCCTTCCGCACCGAAGAACTGCTGGCACGCATTCGCGCCCAGCTCCGGCGCCGCAACGAGCAATCCAGCGCGCTTGTCATCGGACTGCTCAACATTGACCCGCAAAGGCGCTGGGCAATCCGTGCCGGAAAGCCGGTTGACCTGCAGCCCGACGCATTTACCCTCTTAAGTTTGCTGGCAACCCGTCCGGGCCATCCGTACCCCGCTCCGGCGCTGGCCCAACGTCTGTGGGGATCGGGCGACCAGGACGCGCTGACACGCCTCGCGGACACGGTAACATATCTGCGCACGCTGGTCGAGCCTGATCCAGGCGCGCCCTTCGTGCTCTGCGGGGATCTGGAGCAGGGATACTGGCTTGGGTCATATGGCGCAGGCGCGCTACGGGGATTAGAGCACTGACCGGAATGCTTGATCCGCTGAAGACACTGCGCCGTGCGGCTTGCCAGGCTTGGGCTACCAGGGTTGAGGGTCAACCTTTCCGAGAAACGCTATCATAATCATTTCGGATTTGAGATTTTGGATTGCCGTATCTGGCGTCCTGATCGGATCGGGGGCCAGTGCGCCTGCAGCGGCTTCAACCTCCATCACGCCGCTCCACAGCCGTTGCCACATTCATCAGGTATGTAACGCGCACTGCGTCGCCTGGCTGCGGGTCGGCGTAGATGCTCTCGGCCCCGATCCGCGCCTGGCGCGGTTGCGTCTCGCCAACGTGGGTGTAGACCAGATCGTAGAGGATCGTTCCGTGGATGCTGATGGGTTGAACGACGTTCAGAATTGCATCCTTTGTGCCGCTCACTATCATCGCAACCTCGTCAGTTCGTCATAACACCGCCCCGGGCAGGGGCGTGGGGAAACCCGGCTTCTCTATCAAAGGCTCGCCGGGGGGCCGGCTACCGCCAGCACGTAGCGTTCGATGGAGAGGTAGCGCCGGGCTACGTCAACGATCTGATCGGCGGTGATGGCCCCGATAATCGCCGGGTAGCGTTCAATAAAATCCAGCCCCAGCCCGAAGCGCTCAATCGCCAGCAACGCCGCGGCAATGCCATCGTTGGTTTCCAGGCTCAGCACCAGGCTGCCGGTGAGATAATCGCGCGCGTCGGCGACCTCCTGGGCGTCAGGGCCGTGCTCGACAAAGGTGGCCACTTCTTGCAGCAACGCCTCGATGGCTCGTTCCACATTGGCCGGATTGACCCCCGCTACCGCCGACCAGGGGCCGGCGCCCACGTCGGCATCGAGGTTGCTGTAGCAATAGTAGGCCATCCCCTGCTCTTCACGCACCTTTTCACCCAGCCGCCCCCCGATTCCCAGACGCCCGAGGATCATGTTGGCCATCATAGCCGCGTAGTAGTCCGGGTCAGTCCGGCGCAGGCCGTGCACGGCCCAGACGATGTCGGACTGGATCTTGCCGCTCATGGGCACGTCACGGCGCAGCACGGCCTCCAGCGGAGGAACCGGCGGGAGATCCAGGGCTGGCGGCGAACCCGCGGGCGGCCAGGCGCCCAGAGAGGACTCCAGAAGGGCGATAGTCGCCTCTGGCTCGACATCGCCCACAATCGCCACGGTGGCAGCGGCGGGATGATAGCGCTGGTGGAAGCGCACCAGGTCTTCGCGCGTCAGGGCCTGCACTGTCTCGAGCGTGCCGCTGGTGAGGCGGCTGTAGGGATGCTCGGAAGGATAGAGCAAGGCCCGCGCGGCGCGCCAGGCCTGCGTGCCGGTCTCCTGGTCGCTCTCGCGCAGGCTGGTGAGAACCTGGCCGCGCAACTTCTCAATTTCGCGGGGCGGAAAGGTTGGCCGGGCCAGCATGTCGGCGAGAATGGTCAGGATGAGCGGCAGATCCTCCGCCAGGGCCTTGCCGGCAAAGCCGCTGGTGTGCAGCCCGCCAGCGGCATTCACGCTGCAACCGCGCTCCTCGGTCTCGGTAACGATCTGCTGAAAGGTGCGCTCGCCGGCCCCGCGGATCAGGGCCGCGCCGGTAAAGGCGGCCAGGCCGCTCTGCGCCGCCGTCTCGTGCACCGCGCCGACCCGCACCTCGCCGCGCACGCTCACCGTCGGCGCGCTCGGATTACGGTAGATCAAGGCCACGAGGCCATTTGAGGCGACATAGCGCGTCGCCCCGGCAATGCCGCGCGCTTCAGTCGCCATCTTCCTGCTCCTCCGTTGGAATAAAGTGGCCCACCACCCGGCGTCGTTCGGTGAGATAGGTCCGGGCGACCCGCCGGACATCCTCAGGGGTCACTGCGGCCAGTTCCTCTGGCAACGTCTCGACGCGCCGGAAGCTGTCGAGCATCTCCCACATGCCAATCTGCAGGGCCTGGTCGGTGACGCTCTCGTTGTTGTAGGCGATCTGTGCTCGCACCTGCTTGAGCACTCTGGCCAGTTCCTCAGGCGTGACCCCGTCCCGCTGGATCTTCTCAATTTCGGCCAGCAGGGCCGCTTCGACGGCGGCGGCGTCGCGTCCCTCGCGCACGGTGGCGTTCAACTCAAAGAGAAACGGATCGCGAGTGGGGGCGTAGGAACTCCAGGCCGCCGCGGCCAGCTCGGTTTCCACCAGCGCCTTGTAGATCCGCGCGCTGCGGTTGGTCTGCGCGCCGCCGCCCATGAAGCTGAGGGGCCGCGCGCCGCTCAGCACCGCGTCGAGCACCGCCAGCGGCGCGAAGTCCGGGTTGCGGCAATCGGGGGCCAGGTAGGCGATCTGCACGTACTGGGCCGGCCCGGGCCTGCGGATGGTCACCCGGCGCTCGCCCTGCGGCTCCGGCTCCACCGCACGCACCGCAGGCAGCGCGGGACCGCGGGGCAGGGAGCCGAAATACTGCTCGACCTGCCGCAAGAGCGTGTCGGTGTCGAAGTCGCCCACCAGCACCAGCACGGCGTTGTTCGGGGCGTAGAAGGTGTGGTAGTAGGCAACCAACTCATCGCGGGTCATCGCCAGCAGGTCGCTCTTGTAGCCGATCACCGGGTGGTGGTAGGGATGCACAGTAAAGGCCATGGCCTTGACCGCCTCGTCGAGCCAGGTCTCGGGGTAATTGGCGTAGCCCTCCAGCTCGGAGATGATCACGGTGCGTTCGCTCTCCACCTCGGCGGGATCGAAGAGCGCATTGACCATGCGGTCGGACTCGATCCGCAGCCCCAGCTCGATGCGATCAGCGGGCAGGGTCTCGTAGTAAGCGGTGTAGTCAATCCAGGTGAAGCCATTGAAGACCCCGCCATTGCGGGCGATCAGCCGGTCCAGTTCGCCGCGCGGCATGCCGGGGGTGCCTTTGAAGAGCATGTGCTCGACCCAGTGGCTGATACCGGTCTCGCCGCTGGGCTCGTTGCGGCTGCCTACGCGGTACCAGATCCAGCTTGTGGCGACGGGGGCGCTGTGCACCTCCCTGGTGAGCACCAGGAGGCCGTTGGCGAGGGTATGAGCTTGGATGGGTGTGGACATGGGCGATCCTGAGTGTTCAAGTCCTCATCCTCCCCCAACTCCTCCCTCTCCACTGCAGGTGGAGAGGGAGGGGGTCGGGGAAGGGTGAGGAGCGCAGCCGCACGCGCACCTAGCGCGTATACGCCACCCCCGCCGCCGGGGCGCCGAGGCGCTGCCGGGCGAAACGGCGCACGAAGCGCACCACGGCGCGGGGGCGCTCGTACTGCGGCAGATGGCCGCAGCCCCGTAGCACCAGCACGTCGGCTCCCGGCAGATTGTCGCGGAAGAATTCGAACGAACCGACGGGCAAAAAGCGATCGCGCTCGCCCCAGATGAGACCGACCGGCAGGGTAATCCGGCGCAGCTCCTCGGCGGTGAAAAACTCATCCTCGCTGGCCGCGGCCACGAACTGCTGCACCGGGTCGCGCAGGAAGAGTGACTGGAAGGCGCGCTGGCTGAAGTAGAGCGGCAGCGGCACACGCCCGTACATCTGGCGGTAGATGCGCCGGACGGCACGCAGATCAGGCGCGGTCACCACATCAACAAAGGGTTGCCAGGAGGCGCGCCCGTTGAGCAGCGCCCCGCCGGGAGCCAGCAACACCAGGCCCCGTACCAGCTCAGGGTGCAACTGGGCGAGACGCAGGGCGATCCAGCCGCCCATCGAGTTGCCCGCCAGCAAGGCGGGCCGGCCAACCACCTCGCGCAGCAGCGCGGCCAGCACCTGGGTGTGCTCGGCAATCGTGGTGTAGCGCCGGCCCGGAGGGAAGCCGCTCAGCCCGAATCCCGGCAGGTCGAGGGCGTAGACCGGACCAATGCGGGCCATGCCCCGCATGGTGAAGGCCCAGGTCAGCGCGCTGTCGGCGATGCCGTGGACGAGCACTATCGGCAAATCCGGATCGCTGTTCCGTCGTCCTGGAACGTGGTACCAGTGCGTCCTGACGCCCGCGAGGCGGCGCTCAACGCTCACCGCGCCGGCTCGCAGCAGCATCTTGCGCCGCAGCCCCAGGACCAGCGGGATCAGCACCGGTGACAGCGGCCCGCCCAGGTCGAGTTGCCGTCGAAGCGCATGTTCGCTCATTCACGCCTCGTTTCCACCTGTCTGTCGGCTGCTTCACATCGAATGAGAAAAGGTCTTCTCGTAGGGAGCATTGCCCTTCCGGACCCTCCCCGCACGGTTGCGCCGCCCCACATCAAAATACGGCCACCTGGCTCACGCCTTCGGAGGGGGTGCAGACCAGCACGTGGGCCTCGCGGCCCAGACGCGCGCGGTAGCCGGCGACCAGTTCAGCGGCAAAGCCCTCGACGGCCGCTTCCTCCACCAGGCTCACCGTGCTGCCGCCGAAGCCGCCGCCGGTGAGGCGCGAGCCGTAGCAGCCGGGCAGGCGCCGGGCGAGCTCCACCAGCGCATCAAGCTCAGGAGTGCTTACCTCGTAATCATCGCGCAGGCTGGCGTGCGAAGCGTCCATCAGCGCCCCAAAGCGGCCAAGATCGCCCCGCTCCAGGGCTGCGGCGGCCGCCAGGGTGCGCTCGATCTCGCTCACCACGTGCCGGGCGCGCCGGATGATTGGCTGAGGCAAGAGATCGGCATTGGCTTCGAGTTGCGCGGGCGCGACGTCGCGCAGGGCGGAGATCTGCGGCAGGCGCGCACGCAGCAGTTGCACCGCCTGTTCGCAGGCAGCGCGGCGTTCATTATACTCCGAACCCATCAGCGTGTGACGCACGCCGCTGTCGCACACCACCACCCGCGCCTGCGGCGGGATAGGGATGGGCCGGTAGCTCAGGTCGCGGCAATCGAGGAGCAGGGCGTGCCCGGCGCTTCCCAGGGCGGCCATGAACTGGTCCATAATCCCGCACTGCATCCCGACGAAACTCCGCTCCGCCTCCTGCGCCAGCAAGGCCAGCTCCATAGCTGACAGATCAAGAGCATTGAGCAATTGCAGCGCATAGGCGACCGCCACCTCCAGCGCCGCCGACGACGAGAGACCGGCGCCGAGGGGCACCTGGCTGTCAATTGACAGGTCGGCTCCGCTCAGGGAAGGAGCGCAGGCCAGCATACCTTTCACCACCCCGCGCACATAGTTGCTCCAGGGCTGATCAGGGTTCCGCTCGACCTGGTCGAGAGAGAACTGATCCTCTGCGTCGAACTGCGCGCTGTAGACGCGGATGACGCGATCCGTGCGCGCTCGCGCCGCGACGAAGGTGGCACGATCAATGGCGATGGGCAGCACGAAGCCCTCGTTGTAATCGGTGTGCTCGCCAATCAGATTTACACGCCCCGGCGCCCGCACGAGCAGTGCCGGGGGGTCGCCAAAGTGCGTGGCGAAGGCATTGTACAACTGGCGAACATCGAGCATACCAGGCTCCACTGGCGCAGCGGGTAGGATGCGAGAAAACAGGCTTAGTGTACCACACTCCGTGGCAGGGGGATGGGGAAACCTGGTTTCCCCATTCCCGCCAACCAGCCCGAGCAACGCCCGCCCGGACGCAGGAGAACGGGGAAACCATACGCGTTCAGATTTACCGCAGAGCGCGCAGATGAACGTAGAGGGTCGACTTTTTGAAGCCCTCCGCGCCCTCTGCGGTGCGAACATGTTCGGCAGCTAAGAACACTATCCGTTCTCCTTCAGACCAGCACCCTGCCCTCGCCCTCGCGCCGGGTGATTTTGCGCTCGTCGAGATGCTCGAGGAAAGCCACGGCATACTTGCGACTAGTGCCGAAGCGATCACGCAGCATGGCGACGCTCACGCCGCCATCGGCGGCAGCGGCGCGCACCCAGGCCAGCAACTCGGCATAGGTCTCCGGCAGCAAAAAGACATCGGCGGCCAGACGCACGATGAGACCCCGTTCGAGGGTCCAGGCCAGCAATTCCTCGTCAAGCGCGGGCGCGGGCGGAGCGTAGGGCGCCCGGCGCATCGCCGCCAGTGCGGCCTCAATCGCTTCCAGTTGCTCAGGTGACGGCCGCGGGTCGTGGCCCGCCAGCCAGACGTGCGTCTCATTACAGGCCGCCAGGCCCCGCCGCGCGGCTTCGTCGAGCACCGCGCCCAGCGCCCGCGCCGGCAGGCGGAGCTTCTGGCGCGCCTCCTCGCGGGGCATGCCGCGCCGCAGGGGGTAACGGCGGTGATAGTCGCGCAGGGCCGGGAGCAGCCGCGCTTCCAGTTGCGCCCAGCCTGCGGCCGAAACCAGCCATCCGTCATCTACCGCGTCTGGCTGCTCCGGCGGCGCACCGAGCCAGAGCACCCGCCCCGCCGTGAGCAACGGGGCCAGGGAACGCCGGTCGAGCAGGCCGGTCTCGGCGCGCACCTCGGCCCAGGGGCGCGGCGGACCATCCCCCAGGGCCTGGAGCAGCAACTCCAGCGGATCGCCCCGCAGGCGCACCTCGAGGCCGGCGATCACTTCGGGGCGGAAGCGCCGGTGCCGCGGCGGGTGCGGATCAACCACGACGCCGCCGGCCACGGTGCGGCCAGGGGAGGCCACGCGCAGGACGGCGCGGTCGCCGCGCACCGCTACTACAGGGCGCTCCAGGCGTAGTTGCACCCAGCCGCTGCTCCCCGGCGCCAGCGCCTCGGCGTCGAGCAGCGTCAGGCGACATCGCACCTCAGCCGCGCCGAGGAACAGATCCAGGGCGGTGTTCTGCTCAAGCGGCGCCGGGGCGTCGCCCAGCACCCGCACGTGCATATCGAGCAGAGTGCTCGGGCGCAGAACGCCAGGCAACGCCAGCACATCGCCGCGGGCCACCTCGCGATGGTGCACCCCGGCCAGGTTCACCGCCAAACGCGCGCCCGGTAGCGCCGTCTCGCAACGCTGCTTGTGGATCTGCAAGCCCCGCACGCGAGCCGAACGCTCCGCCGGCAGGATCACCACCTCCTGGCCAACGCGCAACGGCCCATCGAGCAACGTGCCGGTCACCACCGTGCCAAAACCGCCGATGGTAAACGAGCGATCCACCGGCAGGCGCGGCGCGCCGGTCGCCGCCGCGCGCGAAGGGGTCGCGTCGAGCACCCGGTCAAGCGTCGCCACCAGCACGTCGAGGCCCTGACCAGTGCGCGCCGAGACGGCGACGATCGGCGCAGGCTCAAGGCTGGTATCCTTGAGCCGGGCGCGCACCTCCTCCTCGACCAGCGCCAGCCAGTCGGCATCCACCAGGTCGGCCTTGGTCAGCACGACCACCCCGTGACGCACCGCGAGCAGATCGAGGATGGCCAGATGCTCGACGGTCTGGGGCATCACCGCCTCGTCAGCGGCGACGACCAGCAACGCGGCGTCGAGGCCGCCGACGCCTGCCAGCATATTCTTGATGAACCGCTCGTGACCGGGCACATCAATCAGGCTTACGGCGCGCCCCGAGGGCAGTGTTAGCCAGGCGAAGCCAAGATCAATCGTCATCTCCCGGCGCTGCTCCTCCTCCCAGCGATCCGGATCGATCCCGGTCAGGGCCTTCACCAGGGTTGACTTCCCGTGGTCTACATGACCGGCGGTGCCAACGACGTACATACACGCCTCATTGCTGAACAGGAATAGGGAGAAACCGGGTTTCCCCCCTTCCCCTGCCTGACAGATGAGCGCCGGGCGCCCCGGCGCAGGTTGGAAGAGAGCGGGGAAACCGGGTTTCCCCGCGCCCCTGCCTGGAGGGACGGTTTTCCGTCACCTCTACATCTTGTCCAAACTGAAAAGCCCATGCTATCATACAGCCACAAATGCCAGGAGCACGTCATGACACGCCAGGACGGACGCCGGCCGAACCAGTTGCGTCCGGTCGAGATCATCCCCAACGCCGCGCCCTACGCCGAGGGATCAGCGCTGATTAGCTGCGGCAACACCAGGGTGCTGTGCGCCGCGAGCGTTGAAGAGAGCATTCCAGCCTGGCTGAAGGGGCAGGGGCGCGGCTGGGTGACCGCGGAATACGCCCTGCTGCCACGCGCCACCCTGACCCGCACCCGGCGCGAGCGCAGCGGCGCCAGCGGTCGCACCCAGGAGATCCAGCGGCTGATCGGGCGCTCCCTGCGCGCCGCCGTGGCGCTGGAGGAACTCGGCGAACGGCTGATCACTGTTGACTGCGATGTTCTCCAGGCCGATGGGGGCACCCGTACCGCAGCGATCACCGGAGGCTACGTCGCCCTGGCGCTGGCCTGCAGGCGCCTGGTTGCGGATGGGCTTCTAGCGCGCTCGCCGCTGGTCCGCGCCGTCGCAGCGGTGAGCGTGGGCAGCGTTGACGGCGAGTTGCTCCTCGATCTAGATTATACCGAGGATAGCCGCGCCGACATGGATTGCAACGTAGTCATGACCGACAGCGGCGAGTTTGTGGAAGTGCAGGGCACCGCCGAGGGAACGCCGGTCTCCCGACAGCTCCTCAATGCCCTGGTTGATCTTGCTACGGAGGGCATAGGCGAACTGCTGGCGATCCAGCGGCGCGTGCTGGCGCTGTAGCGCAATCTTCCGGATTGCGGGCGCGCCGGGGCAGTCGGATCTCCCCGCGCCCCGGCCTATCAAGGCCGCAGGAATGAGCGATGAACGAACCGCATAACCGCTCAGAAGCGCTGCGTCACCTCCAACTCGGCATGGCTCTGGAACGGGCCAACCGGATCAGCGAGGCCGTTGCTCATTATCGCCAGGCGATCGCCGCCGATCCGCTCCAACCCGAAGCCCACAACGCCCTCGGCTTCTACTACCAGCGGGCGGGGCTTTTCGCCAAGGCCGTTGAGGAGTTCCGCCTGGTGGCCAGTCTTGAGGGCAGCTTCCTGGCCTATTTCAACCTGGGTTATGTGCTGGTTGAGCTTGAACGCTACGACGAAGCCCTTGAGGCCTTCGAGCAGTGCCTCAAACTCGTCCCTGACGATCCGGCGGCCCACTTCGAACTGGCGCTGATCTACTTCGAGCGCAACGACTACGCCCGGGCGCTGGCACATCTCGACCTGCCATTGCAGAGTTACCCCCAGGACTGGGAGGTGCACAACCTGCACGGGCGCTGCCTGCTGGGCCTGCGCCGCTACGACGAGGCCACCGCCGCCTTCGGGCGCGCCCTCTTGCAGGCCAGTTCGCCAGCCGCAATGGCCGAGGTGGTTGACAACCTCAACAGCGTCGAGCGCCACCGCGAATTTCGCAGCCTGACCAACATTAAGGATCAGTTGTATGCCGAAGACGGCGTGATCTACCTTGGCTCAACTGGCGACGATGGGTTGCAACTCCGCGAGACCCAGGATTACCACTTTACCTATCCCAACATCGGCACCACCCTGCAACGCCTGATCGCCCTGGTCGCCAGCGCCAACTGGCGCTTCAGCGCCGTCCTTGCCGCCGATAGCCTCGCCCGGCCCCTGGCGGCGGCGCTGGCCGAATTGCTCCAGATCCCGCTCCGCAGCGCCGAAGAACTCACCGCCGATGACCGGGCCTTACTCGTCTTCGCCGTGGCTCGCGATGTTGAACCGCTCCTCCTCAGCGTCGAACGCCTGCCCTGTTCGGTCACCGCCTTCTGCCTGGGGCTTAACTGGACGCGCCATACCAGAGCGTTGCCCGATGTCGTGGGCATTGTCGCCCGCGGCGCATGCAGTGTGCCCTGGGAAGCGACGCTGCGCCGCCTGCGGGCCGAAGGCGCGCCGCAACCGGCGATCGCTGCCTGCGTTGCCGAAGCCGCCGCGGCGATCATCACTGCGGTGCGCGAAACGCCTCTCGATAACAATCTCCCTCGCCAGATCCGCTACTACACCCGCACGCACCGCCGCGTCAATATCAGCAGTCGCTGAGATTCGGGAAATCTGGTCTCACCACGCCCCCTCACTCCGTGCCCGCGCGAGTCCTCTAGCATACCCGCTACAGCCCCGAGGGGCGCGGGGAAACCAGGTTTCCCGATGCCCCCGCTCGTCTGGAAACAGATGGCGGAGCGACCTTTCCAGGTGCGCGCTCGGAAGCATAAGACCGCAAAATACACGTTTTCGTGTTACAATGAGCCGGCGCAGGCCCGAAATGCGTATGGTGAATCGGGTTGCCCCCATGCCGCAGCCCGTTCGGGAACAAACGGTAACGCAACCCTCCGGGTTGCGCGCGGGGTCCTCGCGAGAACATTGTAATGCCTTTGGTTAGCAGAGGTCGCCAATGATCCGTCTGGGATGCAGCGGGCAGTTAGTTGGTCAGCCCGACGCAACAGGGTCCCGATCAGGCTCAGCCACGCATCTCAGCCTGAGCCTCGCCCGCCTGGGCGACGCCCTTACGTATCTGGAACGTCTCGGCGTGCGCTATTACCGTTTCGGGCCGGCGCTCAATATACGTGAGGTCTACGCGCAACTCGGTGAGTGCGCGGCGCTGCTGGAAGCGCTGGCCGAGCGCGTTGTCGCGGCCGGGGTGCGCCTCTGCTGCCATCTGGCGCCGGGGCTCGACCTGGGCGTGGCCGACAACGTGGCAGCGGCGGAGGCGCTGGTGGAGGTGGAGGCGCATGCGGCGCTGCTCGCGGCCCTCGACGCGCGGCGGAGCCCCGGCCCGCCCGAAGGCATCGTGGTTGCCCATCTCAGCTCGGCGGCAGCCGACGAGCGGGCCGGCGCGCGCTTCGCGGCGCGCTACGCCGCCCTCTCGCCCCGGGCGCGCGCTCGCCTGGCGCTGGAACATGGCCACGCCGGGCCGAGCCTGGGACGCCTGCTGGAGGTGCACCAGCGTTGCGGCGTGCCGATCGTCTTCGATATGCTGCACTGGGAACTGCATAATCCCGAGGGGCTGGCGCTGCCTCTGGCCCTGGGCCTGGCCCTGGCCACCTGGCCAGGCGGTCTGCGGCCCGAGGTGCACCTCAGCAGCCAGCGGAGCGAGGCCCACGTCCTGCCGCCCCGCCCGCCCGCCCCCGCGCGCATCTTGCCGCCCCGCCCCGGCCAGCACGCCGATTTTGTCGCCATTGGCGACCTCGAACGCCTGCTGCGCGCCGCAGCCGGCCTGCCGCCGTTCGACCTGATGATCGAGGCCCGGGCCGGTGAACTGGCCTTGCTGCGTCTGCGCGCCGAAATCAGCCGCCACGCGCCCGCCCTGGCGGCGATGCTCGGCTAAGAGCCTCGCCGAGCATAAGCGGCTTATCCGATCGCTTTCTTGAAAGGCTGCGCCCTGCCAGACCCTCGCCTCAGGCAGAGCATGCGGCAACCGGGTTTCTTCACAGCCTTCCGAAAGTTTGACGCAAAGGCGCGAAGATGCAACGCGGCCACTGCGTCTGAGCAGTTGCGGTGATCGGCAAGCCTCGGTTCAGAGTATGCGAGAACTGCGGTAAAACGTATTCCTGAGAGGACCTGGCCCTCTCAGACCCTGCGTGCAAGGCCGCCATGCCTCGCCAGTGCGCGCGGAGCAAACGCACATCCCGGCGCGACGCTGCCGCAGCGTGTTATAATGGGCTGGTTTGTTACACGCACCGGAGCATCGCCTGTCTTCCAGTGAGGAACTCGCGTGAGCCAGTCTCGTTCCAGAAGCAAAACAACTTCTTCCCCGGCCAGTCCCGTGCCGGGCATCATCTCCGCGGCGGTCGTGCTGCTGATCCTCGGCCTCATCGCCGGGCTGCTCATCAGCCGGGCGCAGACGCCCGAAGCCGCCGCGCCCACCGCCGCCCCCGGCGCCGCGCCCACCGCTGCGCCCGCCGCTGCCGCGCCACTGCCGGGCGCCCTGCCTACCGCCACCACCTACACCTACAGCGCACCGCCGCCGATGACAATTGATCCCGCCCGGCGCTACACGGCGACGATCCTTACCCCGCGCGGCGAGATCGTGATCGAACTGCTGCCGGATATCGCCCCGCAGACGGTCAACAACTTCGTGTTCCTGGCGCGCAACAACTTCTACAACGGCCTCACCTGGCACCGTGTGCTGCCCGACTTTATGGCCCAGGGCGGCGACCCGCTCGGCGATGGCACCGGCGGCCCCGGCTACAGCATCCCCGCCGAGTTCACCGATAAACTGGCCTTCGACCGGCCGGGCATCGTCGCCATGGCCCGCTCCGCCGACCCCGATAGCGCCGGTTCGCAGTTTTTCATCACCACCGCCCCGGCGGAGTGGCTCAACGGGCAGTACACGATCTTTGGCCGGGTGATCGCCGGTCAGGAGATTGTGGACGGCATCCCCCTCCGCGACCCGGAGAACCCCGCCGATCGCGCCCGTCCTGGCGAGACCATCCTGGGGATTACCATTACCGAGTCGTAGCCTTCCCCGCGGCTCTATCCGGGACCAGCGCCCCGAGGCAACCCGCCGGGTTGCTCCGGCTCCCGTCGAGACGCGATCCTGTTGTGGTAATGGCCACGAGTGGGATGGAGGTACGGTTGTCCGCCTGATCGTCGTAGGGATAGACTGCCACTGACGTTACGGCAACATCGTGTCAGGAAAGGTCTATGGTGCATCCAACCCTGCGACGTTTCACGCTGACCTTGATCGCGCTGCTGGTCCTGGCGACGCCGCCCACGCTTCCCGCGCGCGCGGCACCGAAGATCGTCGGCGATGGCACGCCCGGCAGTTGCACCGAAGCAAGCCTGCGCGCGGCGCTGGCGGGCGGCGGCAGTGTTAGCTTCAACTGCGGGGGCGCGCCGGTGACCATTACGGTCAGCGCGCCCTTCGAGATCACCGCGCCCGAAACGACGATTGACGGGGGCGGCCTGATCACCCTGCGAGGCCAGAATAGCCGGATCATCGCCCATCGCACCACCGGCGCGCAGGGGAGCAGCGTGCTGACGCTGCGGAACCTCACGATCACCGGCGGGCGGGCCGGCGGCGCCAATGACGCCGCCAACGGCGGCGCCGTCGCCAGCGTCTTCGGCGCCGCCAATCCGGCCTTCAAACCAGCCCTTGTCGTCGAAAATGTCACCTTCGAGGATAATGACTCCACGGTCACCAGCCTGACGCGCGGCGACGCCTACGACTATGGTGGCGGGGCGATCTACTCCCAGGGCGGCTCGGTGACGGTGCGGAACTGCCGCTTCATCGGCAATGACGCCAACAATGGCGCGGGCGGAGCGATCCACGTGCTCCAGAGCGGTCTGGTCATCGAGGACAGCGAATTCCGCAACAACAGCGCCATCGGCGCGCGGCCGCAGGACAGCCTGGGCGGCGCGATCTACATTGACGGTCTGGGCGGCGAGAACGGCCTGTTCCGGGTTGCGCGAAGTATCTTCGCCAGCAATCACGCCTACAACTCGGGCGGCGCGATCTACGTGAACATGTACGAGAACAGCAGCCGGACCGAAGTGCTGGACAGCGCGTTTGTCGAAAACGCGGTGATCGGCGGCGAGCGCGCCCAGGGCGGGGCCATCGGCGGCGGCGGCTCGAGTCTCGGCGGCGCGACGGGCAACCCCGCCATTGTGATCGAGCGCAGCCTCTTCAGCGCCAACAGCGTCCGGCGCACGCCCGGAGCGGGCGGCAATCCCAACGAAGACGGTTCGGGCGGGGCGCTGGCCTTTCCCCAACGGGCGCGGCTGCGGATCGTCAACAGCACCTTTGAGGGCAACCGGGCCGCCGGCGCGGGCTTCAACGCCAACGGCGGCGCGCTCTACGTGGTGAACCACAGCGACCCCTTCGAGATCGTCAACAGCACCTTCGCCAACAACACCGCCGGCTGGGTCGGCGGGGCCATCAGCAATAGCCAGATCAACGGCCAGCCCGGCGGGCGGGTGCGCAACACGCTCTTCGTCAACAACACCGCCGACAACGGCCCCAACGACTGGAACATCCAGCAGCACTGCTCCTCGGAACTGGCCCACGACGGCCGCAGCCTGCAATTCCCCCCGCGCCTGACCGGAGGCAATTTCTTCAACGACGTCACCTGCTTCCAGGGCAAAAGCGCGCCCGGTCAGACTGGCGACCCCCAGTTCCGTAATCCGCAATTGCAGGCCCTGGCCGACAATGGCGGCCCAACGCGCACCATGGCCATCACCGCCGCCAGCCCGGCCTTCAACGCCGGGGCCGATTGCCCGCCGACTGACCAGCGCGGCGTCGCCCGCCCGCAGGGAGCAGCCTGCGACCTGGGGGCCTTTGAGGCGGTGCTGGCCCTGTCGGTGGCGCCGGGGCTGATCGGTGTGAACGCCGCCAATCCAACGCTCAACGTGCTGGGCGATGGCTTCAGCCCCGGCAGCGTCGTGCAGATTAACGGCGCCGACCGCCCGACGACCTTCATCAGCGCCCTGGAGCTTCGCGTCGCGCTCGCGCCCGCCGACGTGGCCGCCCCCGGCACGCTCCGCGTCAGCGTGCGCGGCCCCGGCGAGAACCTGGGCAGCGCCGAGGTGCGCGTGGCGGAAGAAGTGCGGCGCGTCCATCTGCCGCTGGTGCGGCGCTGATTCGTCTCGTGCTATAATACGCAGAGCATGTTCACGCGATCAAGGGGCGGGGTCAAACCCCCACCAGGCGGGGCGCGGGGAAACCGGGTTTCCCCGCCTCTCTCGAACCGGTTCCGTTTACGAAAGCAACGCTTATCCGAGGGCTTCGCCCCTCCTAACCTGTATGGCCTGGCTCTGAAAGGAGGTGAGCACCATGTCAGACCCTGACCTTAGCGGCCTTCGCGCCCGGATGTTGCCATTTTGTTCGACCTATGGCCTGCCAGCCGTGCTCATCTCCCAGGGAGCAGATCCGTATGAGCGACCCGAAATCTGAGAAAACGCACATCGAGCGCTACGATCCTGCCGCAATCGAAAAGAAATGGCAGGATCGCTGGGCCGCCGATGAATTGTACAGGACCGGCCCCCCCGATAGCCGCCCCAAGTACTACGTGCTGGACTTCTATCCCTACCCCTCCGGCGAGGGCTTGAGCGTCGGCCACTGCCGCAACTACATCCCCACCGATGTGGTGGCCCGCTACTACCGCATGCGCGGCTACAACGTGCTCCATCCCATGGGATGGGACGCCTTCGGCCTGCCCACCGAAAACCAGGCGATCAAGACGAAGACCAACCCGGCTGTGTTGACCCGGCGCTACGCCGCCAACTACAAGCGCCAGATGAACCTGATCGGGGTCAGCTACGATTGGAGCCGCGAAATCACGTCCTCCGAGCCGGATTACTATCATTGGACGCAGTGGATCTTCCTGCGCCTCTACGACCACTGGTACGACCGGCGGGTGGATCGGGCGCGGCCTATTGCTGAACTGGAAGCGGAACTGGCGGTCAGCGGCACCAGTCGCCTCGACCTGCCCCTGTCGGAGCCGCAGATCAGCGCCGACGAGTGGAACGCTTACACGCCCCTGCAGCGCCAGGAGTTCCTGCGACGCTTCCGCCTGGCCTATCGCGGCGAAGCCACCGTCAACTGGGACCCGGTGGATAAGACGGTGATCGCCAACGAAGAGGTCGGCCCCGATGGGCGAGCCTGGCGCAGCGGCGCCCTGGTAGAGCGGAAGGTCCTCAAGCAGTGGTTCTTCCGCATCACCGCCTACGCCGACCGGCTGGATCGCGATCTGGATCTGGTGGACTGGCCCCCGCAGATCGTCACCATGCAGCGCAACTGGATCGGGCGCTCGCGGGGCGCCGAGGTGGTCTTTCACACCGAGCAGGGCGACCCGATCGTGGTCTTTACCACTCGCCCCGATACGCTCTGGGGAGCGACCTTTATGGTGCTGGCGCCAGAGCATCCCCTGGTGCAGAAGGTGACCACCGGCGAGCAGCAGGCGGCGGTGGCGGCCTATGTGGAGCAGACCCGGGCGCAGAGCGGCGCGGTCGCCCCGGTTGAAGAGAAGGAGAAAACGGGCGTCTTCACCGGCGGATATGCTATTAACCCCGTCAATGGCGCGCGCATTCCGATCTGGATCGCCGACTATGTGCTGATGGGCTACGGCACCGGCGCAATTATGGCCGTGCCCGCCCATGATGAGCGCGATTTCGCCTTCGCCCTCAAGTACGGGTTGCCGATCATCCCGGTGATCAACCGCCCCGATGACGTCGCCCGCTCGGTGCTGCGCGCCGGAACCTACCGCCCCGAACTGCGCGAGGCCCTGCGGGCGGCCGGCTACGCCTTCAGCGAGGAGGCCGGCGAGCTGGTCGTGGAACTGCGCGGCGCCCTGGCGAACGCCTACGCCGACCTGGTGCGCCCCTACCTGGTCGAGGGATGGACCGAAGTGGCCGGTTCGGGCTGGCTGGCGATCTTCCCCGACGCGGTCATCCCCTTCGACAGCGTCGAGGCCGATGCGCGTATCGCCAGCCGCATCCGCACCGCGCTGCGGGTGGACGCCATTCCCACCTACATGGCCTACCTGGTGACGGTGCCCGCCTATCGCGAGATCGTCTACCACGACGAGTATGGCCCGCCCATTCACTCCGGGCCGATCAATGGCGTGCCCGGCGCCGAGGCGGTTGAGCGCGCGATCGCCTACCTGGAAGAACACGGGCTGGGCAAAGGGCGCATGAACTACAAGATGCGCGACTGGCTGATCAGCCGCCAGCGCTACTGGGGTACGCCCATCCCCATCATTCACGCCGAAGACGGCATGGAAGTGATGCTGTCCGATGATGAGTTGCCGCTGACCCTGCCCGGCGTGGAGAGCTATGAGCCGACCGCCACCGGCGAGTCGCCCCTGGCCAAGATTGACGAGTGGGTCAACGTCACCCTGCCCGACGGGCGCAAGGGCCGCCGCGAGACCGATACGATGGGCACCTTCGCCTGCTCCTCGTGGTACTTCCTGCGCTTCGCCGATCCGCACAATGACCGCGAACTGGCCGCCAGGGAACTGCTGGATTACTGGCTGCCGGTAGATATGTACGTCGGCGGCGCCGAACACGCGGTGATGCACTTGCTCTATGCCCGCTTCTGGACCAAGTTCCTCCATGATTACGGCCTGTTGAACTTCGTGGAGCCGTTCAAGAGCCTGCGCAACCAGGGGCTGATCCTCGCGCCGCCACGGGAGGTGAACGGGCAGATCGTCATCGAGAAGATGTCGAAGTCAAAGAACAATGTGATCACTCCTGACGAGGTGGTCGCAAAGCACGGCGCCGATGCCCTGCGCGGCTATGAGTGCTTCATCTCCGACTTCGAAGCCTCGGTGCCCTGGAGCACCGATGGCGTGCCCGGCGTGCGCCGCTGGCTCGACCGGGTGTGGCGCATCGTGCTCGCCCCGGAGGAGGAGCGCAACTCCGAGGCGACCTTTAGCGAACGGCAACTGCGCCGCGTCACCCATCAGTCAATCATCCGCGTCTCGCACGACATCGAGGGCTTCAAGTTCAACACCATGGTCGCGGCCCTGATGGAGTTCACCAATGCCCTCTACAAGGCGCGCGACGCCGGTCTGGTCGGCACGCCCGCCTGGAGCGAGGCCATCGAGACATTGATCCTGCTGATGGCCCCGGTAGCGCCGCATATCGCCGAGGAGCTGTGGGCGCGGATCGGACGCCCGTACAGCGTGCACCAGCAGCGCTGGCCGGTCGCCGATCCGGCCCTGGCCGCTGAGGACGAGGTGGAGATCGTCGTGCAGGTCAACGGCAAGGTGCGCGATAAACTGGTCGCCTCCGTGGATACCAGCGAGGAGCGCCTGCGTGAAATGGCCCTGGCCAGCGAACGGGTGCAGGCTTACGTGAATGGAAAACCCATTCGCAACGTGATCGTTGTGCCGGGCAAACTGGTTAACATCGTGGTTGGCTGAGGCGACCATCGCCGGTTGGAGCAGGGTGGAGGAACCGGATTTCTCCACCCTCGTCCCGGCTGGAAGGGCGGCGCTCTTCTCATCAATCTCCAGCCGCGCGATCAGCCGCTCTGCCGCGCGCCTCATACACCGCCCTGAGCGTGTATGATCTGACAGGAATGGCAACGACGTTCTCCAGGTCATCGCTCAGGACCCACTGGCATGCCTATCGCTACACAGCGCCTCATCTGGGCCTATGGCTGCGTGCTGGTCGGGGCGCTGCTGCTCGCGCTGCGACGCCTGCTGCTGCCGAATTACTTTGAACTTGAGGGTCTCCCCCTGGCGATTGCCATTCCGTCGGCGCTCTACTCGTGCTACAGCAAGCCCGCCCTGAGCACCTGTGGCGACGGGGTGATTTTCGCCCTGACGGCCCTCGGCGTGGTGATCGCCAGCGGCTGGGGCAGCCTGGGGCGCAGTATCTTTGCAGTGATTCTCGTTATTCTCCCCCTGTGCTTCTACTTCCTCTTCGCTGCCGCCGGCCTGGCTGTACCGATGCTTCTGCTCATCCCCGTAGCGATTGAACTGGGCGATCGGTGGCTCTTCGTCGAACGCTGACGGGCGTCTGGCAACGTAGGAAAACAAGGTTTCCCCCACGTCCCCGCCCGTCGGCGGCTCAGGCGACCCGACGCCAGTGGAAAGAACGTGGGGAAACCAGGTTTCCCCACATCCCCGCCTGTCGGCGGCTCAGACGACCCAACCCCGGAGGGGAGCGATGGGAGGGAAATCCCGGGTTGTCCCCACACCCCCGCCCGCCAGGCGCGATTGCACAGCGGTTACACCTGGGTATAGCAGAGCATATATACTACAGTCTGTCGCACTCTGGCGCCGCCTCGCGCTGCCCGGTGGTGGCAGCGCCATAGTTCAAATCCTGTACGTATGGCACAAATGTTCTCCACGATGAGCAACTCGGAGCCGCGCGTCGCTCCCCTCCCCAACCACGTCTCCTTCCACACCTCGCGCCCCGACCGGTTCGCCGAACTCACCGCGCACCTGCTGCGCGCGCCCCTGGCCCTCCTGATCCTGCCCGAAACCTATGGACAGTGGAGTTGCCCTTCGCTGGCGCTTCCGCCCGATGCGGTGAACCGCGCCCTGGCCGCCTGTGTCTATGCCTCTCAGGAGCAGCAACCTCTGGTGGTTAGCAATCTCACCGGCGATCCTCGCTTCTTCGCCAGCCCGCTGCTCCGGGCGCCCCTCAGCATGCGTTTTTTGAGCCTGTGGCCGGTGCGTGATTGCCATGCGCATCCCGTGGGAACGATCTGTGTGCTTGATCGCCGGTCACGCCGTCTTGACGAGCGGGAACGCGGCGTTCTCGATAGCCTGGCCGGATACGCTGCCAACGAGTTCCTCTCTCAGCAACTCTGGGCGAGTGAGGAGCTTTGCTGTCACTTCGCCGCTGAGGTCCACGATGGCGTCGGCCAGATGTTGCATAGCCTCTACCAGCAGTTGCATTCCCTTGAACAGAGCCGGCGCTTCGGCGGGCCGCACCACCGCGCGACCCTGCGCCGTCTGGTCAGGCTGGCTCGGCAGGCGGTGGGTGAGACGCGCAGGTTGATCGAGAGCCTGCGACCGGCAACCCTGGAGACGCTGGGGTTGGCGGGCGCCTTGCATCTACTGGCGGATACCCTGCGCCAGGACGGCTGGACTATCATGCTGGAGGAGCGGCTTGGCCCTGAGCGCCTGGCCCCGGCAGTGGAACTGGCGCTTTTCCGCGTGGCCAACGAGGCACTGACGAACGCGGCGAAGCACACCGGCGAACGCCGTGCAGCCCTGACGCTCGCCCGGATTGGCGACACCGTGCGTCTGGAGGTGCGCGACTGGGGGCCGGGCTTTGATCCTGCGCACGTTGCCACGATCACACATCTGGGAGAAAAGCTGGGTCTACGGCTGATGCGTGAGCGGCTGGCCATGCTCGGCGGCGACCTGCGCGTGGAGAGCGGTCCCGGCGCCGGCACGCTGGTGGTGGCGCGCGTTCCCGCGCCTCCCGTGCCACAGCGCGCGGAGGCGGGAGAGGCGAGCGAGGTTCCGACGATGCCTTCACAGGAACTCCCCTGATATGAACCGACACAGGCCTGGTGCAACGTCCGCCTCCGGCGAGAAGGCCGGGGCGGCGCAACCCCCAGAACCGGCGAACCACCTGGGATCTGGGACCTGCTCCCAGGACGTTGCATCAGCCCTGTGAACCGACAAAAGTCGCTTGTCTCGCGGCCCTGCGAGCGTTATAATTACGATAAGCGGCAACAAAGCGTTCGTGGGATGGCATAGCCATTCCGGACCGCCCGCCGACGGGCCAGAGCACAAGGAGGCAACCATCGAAGAGCTGCGCACCCAGGACGGCAAGCGCCTGTATCCAACCGCAGCGCCACGCATTCGCGCGCTGCTGGTCGGCGCCGAGGTGGCCAGTTTCCACAGCCCCTGGAGCGCCGAGGACTCGCTGCGTGAACTCGCCATGCTGGCTGAAACCGCCGGCATTGAAGTGGTCGGCCAGATCTACCAGCGGCTGGATCAGCCCTATCCCAAGTTCTTCATCGGCCCCGGCAAAGTCAAAGAGGTTGCGGCTCTGCGCGAGCAACTCGGCGCCGGGCTGGTGATCTTCGATGATGAGCTGAGCCCTTCCCAGATCCGCAACCTCGAAGAGGTGCTCCAGGTGGGGGTGCTCGACCGGACGGCTCTCATCCTCGATATCTTCGCCCAGCACGCGCAGACGCACGAGGGGCGCCTGCAGGTCGAACTGGCCCAGTACCAGTATCTGCTCCCGCGCCTGCGGCGCCAGTGGACGCACCTGGAGCGGCAGGCAGGCACGGGCGGCGGCACCTCGGCAGGCGGCGTGGTTGGTCTGCGCGGCCCCGGTGAAACTCAGTTGGAAATTGACCGCCGGCTGATTGACCGGCGCATCGCCTGGCTCAAGGCCCAACTGGCCGATGTGCATCGCCATCGCGAGCTGTACCGCAAGCGTCGGCGCCAGAGCGGTATTCCCGTGGTGGCCCTGGTGGGTTACACCAACGCCGGTAAGAGCACCCTGCTTAACGCCCTCGCCGGCGCCAGTGTGTACACCGCGAACCAGCTCTTCGCCACCCTCGACCCGACGACGCGCCAGATTACCCTGCCAGGCGGCCAGGAGATCCTGCTGACCGATACGGTCGGTTTCATCCAGAAATTGCCCACCCAGCTCATCGCCGCCTTTCGCGCCACTCTGGAGGAGATCGACGAGGCCGATCTGCTGCTCCACGTGGTGGATCTCACCCATCCTAACGCCCAGGAACACGCCCAGACCGTTGAGGCGACCCTGCGCGAGCTTGGCGTGGCCGATCGCCCGATGCTGACCGTGCTCAACAAAGTTGATCTGATGGAGGGGCTGAAGGCCGCCGACGTTGCCGACCTGGTGGCGGAGATGGGGCTGCCGAGCGATTTTGTCGCCGTGTCGGCGCTGAAGGGCTGGGGGCTTGACGCGCTGCGAGCACGCATCGAGACGGTTCTGGGAGAGGCAATGGTCACCCTCGATGTGCGCATCCCCTACCAGCGCAATGATCTGGTGTCGCTCTGGCACCGGCGCGGCGTAGTGGAACGCGAGGAGTACGACAACGCCGGCACCCATATTCTCGGGCGCATCCCCCGCGAACTGGCGCGCGAGTTTATGCCCTATGAGAATCGACCGAGGGTAGCCCGGCGTTAAATCCAAGCTACACACCGGCGGGATAGCGTTCACCTCTACCGACCAGGTATTCACCGCAGAGAGCGCGGAGTGACGTCGAGGGTTACAACAGGTTCATCCTCTGCGCGCTCTGCGGTAACATTGAATGGGCGCCTTCACGGCAGATAGGCCGCCACCATCCACTGAAAACCCTCCAGGGTCGTATCGCCGGAGATGCGCAGGCGTGGCAGAGTGAAGGGGTCGCTCTGCGGGCCATCCTGGATGGTCGTCGTCGCCGAAGTATAGCCCGCCTCGCGGGTGACAGCCACCACCGTATCGTTGAAGCGCCCCCCCGGGTAGCAAAAACTAAGCACCGGCTGGCCGATTTCGGCGGCGATCACCGCGCCCGACTGCCCGACCTGCGCCCGAATTTCCTCCAGCCCCAACCCGGTCAGGTCGGGGTGCGAGATGCTGTGCGCTCCGATCTCCATCCCCGCATCGCGCAGGGCGCGGATCTCTCCCCAGTTCATATAGCCCGGCTGTCCGACAAAACCGCTCACGATATAGAAGGTGGCCACGAAGCCGTGGCGCCGCAGGATGGGCAGCGCCGCGGTGAAGGCGTCGGCGTAGCCATCGTCAAAGGTGAGCGCCACTGCCCGCAGGGGACAGGGGCCTGCGCCGCGCATGCAGGCCGCCAGCGCGTCCATCCGCACCGTCTCGTAGCCCGCGGCCTTGAGCCAGCCGAGCTGCGCGTCGAGCTGCTCGGGCGTCACCGAGAGACTGAAGCCCAGGGGATCGGCGGCGCGATCCACGTGGCGCACGTAGTGGTACATCAGGATGGGCACGTAGGGGCGCTCTCCGGGCAGGGCGGGGGTGAAGCCACGCAGCGCAACGGGAACAAGGGTTGGCAGGGGCGCCGAGGGGGGCGGGGCAAGCGGCTCGCGCGTGCCGCCGGCAAGGCGGAACCCTTCAACGCCGCCTACCGCCCCCGCCGGGGCAATGCGCCGGTCTGGCGTGCGCTGAGAGATCAGCACCAGCGCCGCGGCGAGGATCAGGCCCAGTATCACCGGCAGGAACAGTTTCATGGTGATGGGAGATTCTTGTGTGTGACTTCACGAGAAAAAAAGGTGTTTTTCACAGGAGAGCCTCGCCTTTACCCTCCCATTCGGCGCTGGAGAGGGAAACCTCGGTTGGCCCGCGCCCCTGCCGCCCGGAATGCTTGCGAACACATGTTTTAGACGCCCGCTACAATCATACCATACTATCAAACGGGATTGGCTATTATCCGACGTAAGTTTCCTGGCGTTTCCGCCTGCCTCCCGGCCTTCCCCCGTTGGAGGGATGAGCCAGACGCCCTCCCCCGGCGGGGGAGGGGTGGGGAGGGGGTGGGGGTTTAGCGAAAGACTTACTTTACAGACTACTAATCAATCCGCCACGGCCAGCCCGAGGGCCTCGCGCGCTTCGGCGGCCACAAAGAGCGAGCCGGTGACACAGATCAGGTCGCGGGGGCCGGCAAGGCCGCGCGCCATGTCAAGGGCCGCGGGCAGATCGGGGGCCAGCAGGAGGGGGCCGCGCAGGTGCGCGCGCACTTCGGCGGCGATGCGGTCAATGTCCATGGCCCGATTGTGGCGCGAGCGGGTGATCACTACCGCGGCGGCGGGCGGCGCCAGGGCGGCGGCGATGGCCGCGATGTCCTTGTCGCGCGAGGTTCCGAGGACGACGATAAGCTGATCGTGGGGTATCTCAGCCTGGATGGCGGCAACGAGTTTCTGGGCCGAGTCGCCGTTGTGCGCGCCGTCAATCAACACCGGCGGCGCTCCCGGCACGAGTTCGAAGCGCCCGGGCCAGTTCACGCCGGCCAGTCCCTCGGCAAGGGCGGCGTCAGGCAAGGGTAGCCCGCGGTCGCGCAGCAGCAGGGCCGCGCCCAGGGCCAGACGGGCGTTCTCAACCTGGAACGCGCCGCGCAGGGCCGTCACCGGCGGCATGGGATAGGGGCGCAGCGCCGGGCCATGCCCGTGTGCGCGCGCGAGACCCTCCGGCCCGGCGATGAACAGGTCGGCGCCGACACGCCGCGCCTCTTCGGCCACCACAGCGGCGGCCTCAGGCTGCTGGGGCGCGCTAACGGCGGGCGCGCCGGGCTTAAGAATGCCGGCCTTGTTCCAGGCGATCTCGCGCAGCGTGCGCCCAAGGATGGCCATGTGGTCGTAGCTGATTGAACTGATCACCGACACCAGCGGGGTAAGCACATTGACACTATCGAAGCGTCCGCCCAGGCCGATCTCCATCACCGCCAGATCGACCTGGCGAGCGGCGAAGTAGCGCAGCGCCAGCAGCAGGCCGACATCGAAGACGCTCGGCCGGCCAAGGGGAGCGGGGTCGAAGGCGTCAAGCACGGGGCGGGTCAGGTTCGTCAGGGCGATCACCTCGTCCTGATCGATCAGCACGCGATTGACCTGAATTCGCTCGCGATAGGAGCTGAGGTGCGGCGAGGTGAAGAGGCCGACGCGCATCCCCGCGGCGCGGGCGACGGCCTCGATCATCGCCGCGGTGCTGCCCTTGCCCTTGGTGCCCGCCACCACCACCGCGCGCAGGCCGTGCTGGGGGTCGCCGGCGGCCGCCAGCAGCCGGCGCATGCGCTCCAGGTTGAGCGCCGCGGCTTCAGGATCAGGCGCCGCCTTGCGCACCGGATCGACGAAGCTATAGATGTAATCGAGGGCGTCCTGATAGGTGCGAATGGCGACCATGCAAGCCTCTTTGGTATGCGATGGCTCGCATCATACCATGCCAATGGCGTTGCGCCACCGAGACAGGGCCGATGCAACGTCGCCAGGGTTGATCTAGGTGGCAACCTTGCGATTGAAACTTCGCGTGAAATGCGACTCCTACTCAAAGATGCCAAGAATGTCCCAGCGGTCCTTCCACTGTTCAAGTCTGCTCTCATCAATAGAGTGATGCGTTGAATCTGGATTTCCGGGACCTATGCCGCCGTGTTTGTTCAGATATGCCTGGTGTGTCCTGTAGATGTTGTCCTTTATCCACCATTCTGGCACAATCCAGTAGCGTGGATACACATTCGTATCGCCCAGATCAACAAACACCTAGAAGTTATGTTCGTTGGCTTTTGGCGACATTGGCTGGCAGCCCGCGATGCTTGAATGCCAGGTCTTCCCGCCACGCCTGGTCTTCACCTGAATATAAACGGTGCGGCTTTCATCACTGTTGCAAGCAATGACATCTATCCTGGGCATATTGCCAGCAAAAGGCACAGCAAACGCCCCGCGCTTGTTCAATTCAGCGACAACGAAATACTCGCCAGCACGACCGACTTGTTGATTACTTGCTCCGCGTGACTTGGCCGACATAGAGAATCTCTGCACTGCTTGCAGCCGCCCAACGGGGAACTGTCAGCTGCGCCGCTGGCGGGCGTGTGAACGAGCAGCGCCGGCGGCAGGCGACACGCGCCAGCAAACTGCGGCTACCGCCCCTTGGATCATCGGCTCGCCTCGCTCCGCCTGGTCGTTGCAGGAGGAATGCGGAGTAACCGGGGTCGGTAATAGGTAGCCGTAGTTTGCGGGTAAAACGAGCCCAGGTCAGGGCCGCGCCAGCGGCGTCAGTTGCACAGCGGGGTTGGACGGCGCTTAATTTTTTACACACAATTACGAGGAGTAGGTCATGCAGGGCATCCGTGCAAACCAATTATCGCCTCAGGTCCAGTGTGGATATCCGAAAAAATGGTGGTTGACGGCGCCGGCATCCTATGCCATCATCCGGATATCCTGGTACGGCGGATGAGGCGGTGACAATCTGGAGGTCTAATATGGAAACAACAGGGAAAGCATTTGTGGAGCATTGGGATTGGGCTTCAAGACGCGGCCTAATGAACTCAAATACTGCTGCTTCATATCGTCGGGCTGCTGTCCATATTCTAAGTGTTGAGGATGACTGGGAGAACATTGATATATCACAAATAGATGTGGAACAGCTTCTTCGTCGCTTCGAAAACCTAAAGGGGAGGAACTTCACTCCTGAAAGCGTTGCTACATACAAACGCAAGTTCCGTCAAGCTGTTGAGTCGTATCTTGCTTATGTAAGGGATCCTTCCGCTTGGAAACCTATAGCAAGCGAAGCAACAAGGAGGAAAGAACAGAATGGAAAAGCAAAAAAAGAGCGAACTACTAACACGCAAGGAAAAGAAGAGCCGGATAGTAGTCTTCCGGATACTGGGATCTCGACGGATGAAGCAGGATGGGTGGAATATCCTTTTCCTCTGAAGGATGGCCGTGTAGCAAGACTAAGGCTTCCAACCGATCTCAAGCTAGGTGAGGTCAAGCGCCTAAACGCATTTATGATGACACTCGCTGTAGACTATGATCCAACATAGATGGTACTATCCAATATACAGATCAAAACGCTGCCCCGGCTCCAAGCGGAAAGCAGCGCTTTGATAGAGGTCAGCGCACATACGGTTGCAATATGCGCTGTAGGCTCATCCATAGTATACCACACCTGGTCAATGAGGTCAGCGCACATACGGTTGCAATATGCGCTGTAGGCTCATCCATAGTATACCACACCTGGTCAATATGGGAAGTAGTGCGCTGACCTCATTTTCACCTGGAGAACGCAGCCTTTACTGCGTTCGACAACTGAGGAGGTCAGCCATGAAACGTTTCTCGTATCTGGTGCAGGAACGCGAGTTCGCTTATCAGTTTATAGTATTGCGCTCAATAAAGATTTTGTAGCTTACCATACAGTCAATCGGCAAACGCGGGCTGAATATAGCCCGTGTTTGCTGTAATATCCTTGTCAAATGACAAAAGTGTCTCAATCGTGGTTTTTTGTTCTTATAGCCGTCCAACATGAAGTAGACCGACCGCCTCCGCCTATTCCAGCCTATACTACATTAGACGGACAACTTTCCGGCTAATCCCGCCCCGTACGGTGTTCAGCCGCCCTTCATCCGCCTATGCCCGCTTGCGCCATATTAGCCGGACAACTGTCCGTCTTGTCCCGCCCTATACGGCGTTCGACTACCCTTCGTCCGCCTGTTCCCGCACATGCCCTGATAGACGGATAACCTTCTCTCCTGAAACTCACGTTCGATGCTGCCGCATCCTTTGTGTACGTTGCACGGTACATTGGTGTGATGAGTATAGATTACTCCATATCCGATGTAAAGGGATTTGCACATATCGGGTGCGACGAAAAGTTCTGCACGTTCCCCTTCGCCCGGCGGCTGAAGCCGCGGGCTAACGTCCTGCGAAGCCGGCCTGCGCTGGCTTCAGCAGGCTACGGAGGTAGTCTTCGCAATGCTAGCCGGAGCCTTCAGGCTCCCGGCGGGTCGGTGGGCCGCGGCACGTGCAGAACTTTACGTCACACCCCACATATCCTCTTCCGGTCATCCGCCCGGACGACTCGATCAGGCGCGCGGCGCGCTGTGTCGCAAACGCTCCTCGCTCCGCATCGAAGAGGCGTATATCGGATGCGTGCGCCGGTTTATCCGCGTTGATACCTGCGCCATCCGCGCCAGCAGCTCTCAGGCGACATCGGCGCGTTCCTGACCTGCCTTGCCGTTAAATTAGGTGGCGGCCGAAGGGCAGGCCCCCAGCCGGCAGCGGCACAGGGTAGACGTGGCGGGTCCTGTGCCGAGCGACAAGCGTTGGCAGGCGGCCGGCCCGATCGCCGGGATGTCAGCTTGTTTCCATCGATTGAGCAGGCCGCTGGCGCTAATGAGCGGTGTCGTGAGAGAAGAGGTTAGGGCGTCATGGCTAACTCCGAAGGCGTGGAGAGTCCCGGCGGGCGCGGCCCTCCCAGCACCCTCGCGCGGCGGAGATGGGGAGCACTCTGGGAAGGCTGGTCCTTCCAGCCAAAAAAGGTTCAGGGAGGGTTCCCCTCCCTGAACCTCAACCGCTGAAGCGGTGGCCGATAGCCGGTCCGGCGCCTCCGGGCGCGATCCTTCCCTTTTCAAGCCATCCCAGTTTCAGGTCCTTGCCATCTCCACACCTCCACATAGCGTAGAGGCATGGAGCAGCGGAGGCGTAGCCCACCTCGTTGAGCAGGTTTATGAAGATTAAGAATTAAATCCGGTATAGCCCGCGCAGGCGGGCTTCGCATCGGTAGCCCGCGACTTCAGCCGCCGGGCTGCCGGGCGAATACCGGTTTATATTCTGAATCTTCATGAACCCTGCTCAGAGCCGGATGGTCTCATTCGTGGCGGGGCGCTCGCTCTCGTCAATGACCGTCACGGGGGCCGGGGGAACACTCTGCGGCGCGCTCATCGCCGGGCCTCGCCGGAAGCGAGCGACGAGGGTCTGGAGGCGAGCGTCAATGCCGGCCTCGCGGCCCCGCAGCAGCAGGCTCACGCCTCCCAGGATCAACACCCCGGGGAAGATCACATCGGCGAGCAGCAACGCAGCCAGACCCATGCCCCACAGGAGCGCCTGCACCGCTTCGCCCACGCGCCCGATGGCCCGCTGGCGCTGGTAGATCACCACGCCGCCAAGGGCCAGCAGCGCCGCCGGCACGAGCCACCAGAGATTAAAGAGCGCCACGATCCCAAGAACTATCAACACGATCCCGGCTATCCGGGCCTGCCTGGTTTGCATGGAACTACTCCCTCCACCATTCGCGCTGGCCGGTGCCCGCCGCGCCGGCCCTCTTACCTTCTGGCAGTGAGACGCCGGTAGAGCCGCGAATGTTGCAGGGGGGGCCTGTAGGCCCAACCTTCCGGGTTGGGCCTACATAACACACTGCCACTCACTACTTTGTGAACGGAGTTTTTTCGGTAACTGCGCCCCCCTCCCCAACCCTCCCCCGCTGGGGGAAAGAGTCCGGCGCCTCCACCTGACGGGGGGAAGGGTGGGAGGGGGGCGGAAATGCCAGGAAACTGCGTTCTCCAGCCGCGCGCCGCGGATCGCGGCGGCGCGCCCAGTTGGGAGGGGGGCGGAAATGCCAGGAAACTGTGTTCACAGACTACTCACCCCTTGAGGCGGGCGGCGAACTGCTGGCGAAACTTGGCCACTTTCGGCGCTACGACGAACTGGCAATAGGGCTGCCCGGGGTTATTGACGAAGTACTCCTGGTGGTAATCCTCCGCCGGGTAGAATGCGCTGAAGGGCGCTACTTCGGTCACGATCGGGCGCGGCCAGACCTTCGCGGCGTTCAACTCGGCGATCACCTGGCGAGCGATCCGCTCCTGCTCCGGCGAGTGGTAGAAGATCACCGAGCGGTACTGCGGCCCCACGTCGTTGCCCTGGCGGTTCAAGGTGGTCGGGTCATGAATGCTGAAGAACACGTCCAGGATCTCACGGTAGCTGATCAGGCGCGGATCGAAGCGCACCTGCACGACTTCGGCGTGACCGGTTTTGCCCCCGCAGACCTGCTCGTAGGTCGGGTTGGGCACGTGTCCCCCGGAATAGCCTGAAACCACATCGGTGACGCCCTGCAACTGGTCGTACACCGCCTCCAGGCACCAGAAGCACCCTCCGCCGAGGGTGGCGATGCCCTGCGTCGTTGATGGATCGCTCATCGGGAATACCTCCACAGAGGGCGCCATATCGGTGCGCCCTGAACGTTGACAAGACAAAGGGCCTTCTTGAGATGGGCATACCCTCTCATTGCTCGGCCCGCCGGGGACATGATGTAGTCTACCTTATCCGCGAGGGCGAGGCAATGCAGGCCGCCAGGCCAGGCCCGGCGAAGGGTCGGCCTCTGGCAGAGGGTAAGGAAGCAACGCGGTCGTCCGCCTTTCGTCGGGTCCGGGGCGTAAAGACGCCGCGAGCAGCCCTGACCGCGGAGCAACGAACGACCGGGTTCAGGACTGGTATAATGCCCGCCAGCGAGCGGGCGCGCGCCCGCATCCGTCCAGTCTGTATCCTAGCAGGAGCATCTATGCCCACCCAGGCCGAATGGCGCGCTGTCATCGAACGCCAGCTTCCCCCGCCGGAACGCTTTTGTGATCGCAACCAGGCCATCACCGCCGCCTACGCCAGTTGGTACCGGCAAGAACCCTGGCTGTTCAAGTGGGCCGGGATGGCCGCCTTCGCCTCCGACCAGGTAGGAGTCGCCGTCGCCACCGCAGAGATGCTGATGGCCCCCCGCCAGGCGCTACGCGAAGACTCCATTCCCCCGCCCGGCACGGCCCTGCCCGCTCTGCTGCGCGACTTGCATAGCCGCGGGGTGAGCGTGGCGCTGTTCGTGCCCATCGCTCTGCACGAGGGAGCGACCGCGCAACTGCTGGAGGATCTGCGGGTGATCAAGCAGGCCAACGACGCAATTTTCAATGACACGGGCTGGGCCCACCTGGCCTACATCCACGGGGGCCTGGAGGCGCTCGAGGCGTGCCTGACCGCCGACGAGGAACGCCCGCTCCTCGATGCGTTTCGCATGCTCGATGAGGGCGCTCACCGGGTATGCGATCCGTCCACTCTGGAGGAGGGGCGCGCGCTGATCGATCAGGCCGCGGTGGCCATGCTGCGCCACGAACAGATGACCATTCTCCCGCCGTATATGGAGCGTCTGTCCGACCCGGGCCGGCGCCTGGCCTCCCTGGGCACCTGGCTGGATTTCGAGGGCCTCTCCGGGCTGATGGGCCAGCCGTGGTTCAGCGGCTACTTCGGCCTCCCGGCAGTGCTGCTAGGCACGCGCAGCATCGCCAACACTCAGGATCGCTGGACATGGATCGAAAACGACCTGTTGCCCAGATGGTTCGCCCTGAGCGCCGCTTACCGCGAAGGATGCCCGGTTGACCGCCGGCTGGCCGCGTTTGCCGAGCGCCGCCTCACCGCGCTGCAACGCACTGCCGGGGCGATGAAGGCAGTATACCGGGCCATTGCTCTGCAATAAGCACCGTGGGCGCAACTCTCCGGGTTGCGCCCAGAAAAAGAACCAGACATCCCGAATCCTCTGCTGGTCAGGAAACCAGCGGGTGCAACCCTTCGGGTTGCACCCGACCCTGCAATCGCCCTAGTCATCCACCAGCGGGAGGTAGGTCGTCTGCCCCTGGTACTGCAAGGCCATCCCCTGGATGACCAGATTGCCGGTGCATGTGTCTTCAGGCGCGGTCCCGGCACGGAACATGCTGAACATAATGACATCACCCGCCTGCAGGGGCGTGCCACTAATCGGTGAGACAATCTGGATCTGCGTTGCCTGCGAACTGTTGGCCGTGGCTGGCGCGTTCAGGGTCGTGCCGCCGACAACAGATAACCCATCGGAAGCTCCCGGTCCTTGAATATGGTTTCGGCCAGGGCGGGCTATAGCGATCGAGTTCGGTCGAAAGACGATGGCACAACCGGTTGAGGGGGTGTGCCAGACCATGCGTATTGTCAGCGGCGTGCCACTGGCGTAGTCGGGAGGCAGCGTGAAACCCAGATTGAAGCTGCCATTAGCGCCATCGGCCAGGCGTAAACCACTATTAGGTCCAAAACCTCCAGAAAAGGTCGCCGCGCCCTCTACATACGCCCCATACGGGTCCAGACTGATAAAGCGCGGGACAATCCCGCTTGAGACGGGCGTCGGCTGCGCGAGGGGCGCTGCCGCTGCCCCACTCGACCAGTTGACCTGTAAGAGGAACCCAACTCCTAACCCTAACACCGCGGCTACCAGCGCCATCCCCAACGCACCCATCCGATGCTTCCCCATTGCCTCCTCCTTCAGTGTCAGTGCGCTTGCAGATTAAACGCGCTGCATCCGGACATTGCGCCGCATTTTTCCGCAACTGCGCCAGGCGCCAGAGTCGGAGGCAATGATAGCGCCAACTGGCATAGATGCAATCAACCGTGTTGCCAGATCTGATGCGGTCGCCGCTTTCGGTGGAGGGTGCGGGACGACCAGGCCGCCTGACAAGATTATTTCGCTGGTTTTCAGGAAAAACCTCTCAGACACACCCGGAAGATGTTGCATCAACTCCGCGCTCTTGCCGCAAACCCCGGACATCCGTGTATACTACATAGCAGCCCCCTTGCGAGGAAGGAGCATGCTATGCCTGAACTGTTTCAGGTTGTGACGATAGCCGAGGCCAATGCACGCCTCGCGCGCCATCTGGCGCCGCTGGCGCGGGTGGAGACGCTGGCCCTCCACGACGCCCTCGACCGCGTGCTGGCCGAGGATCTGCATTCTCCTGTTGATCTGCCTGCCTTCCCGCGCTCCACGGTTGACGGCTTTGCCGTGCGCGCCGCCGACACCTACGGCGCCAGCGAGGGCCTGCCGGCCTACCTGACGCTCTGCGGCGAGGCGCCCATGGGCCGCGCCCCAACCATCACCGTCGGCGCGGGCCAGGCTGCGCTGATCCATACCGGCGGGATGCTCCCCGACGGCAGCGATAGCGTGGTGATGGTGGAGTATACCCAGCGCCTCGATGCGACGACCATCGAAGTGGTGCGCCCGGTGGCCGTGGGCGAGAATGTTATCCCCGTCGGCGAGGATGTGCGCCGGGGGGACCTGCTCTTCCCCCGCGGGCACCGCCTGCGCCCCCAGGATCTGGGCGGCCTGGCCGGGGTAGGGATCACCCGCGTGCCGGTGGTGGCGCGCCCGCGGGTGGCCATCCTCGCCTCGGGTGATGAAGTCGTGCCCCCCGACGCGCCAGTCGCGCCGGGGCAGGTGCGCGACGTGAATACGTATACTATCGCCGCGCTGGTGCGTCGCGCTGGCGGCGAACCGATGCCCCGCGGCATCGCCCCCGATGACGCCGCCACCCTGGAGGCGATGGCCCGCGCCGCCCTGGAAGATGCCGACGCCCTGGTGATTGCCGCCGGAAGTTCGGTGAGCGCCCGCGATATGACCGTAGCGGTGATCGGCGCGCTCGGCGCGCCGGGGGTGCTGGTGCACGGCGTGGCCATCCAGCCTGGCAAACCCACCATTCTGGCTGCCGCCGGCAATCGCCCGGTGTTCGGCTTGCCCGGCAACCCCGTCTCGGCGATGATCGCCTTCGGGTTGTTTGTCGCCCCGGCCATTCGCCAGTTGCTGGACGCCGCCGCGCCGCCCGCGCTGACGCGATGGGCGCGCCTGGCGCGCAACATCCCCTCGCGTACCGGACGCGAGGATTTCGTGCCGGTGCGGCTGGAAGCGCGCGATGGGGAACTGTGGGCCGATCCCGTCTTCGGCAAGTCGAACCTGATCTACACCCTGGCCCGCGCCCATGGCCTGGTGCATGTGCCTCTGGATCTCGGCGGCCTGTACGCGGGCGATCAGGTTGAGGTGAAGCTGTTTTCTTGATTGTCATCCCTGCCCGATGGAACGGATCGGGAGGGCGTGGCCCTCCCAGGAACATCCTGACGGCGCCACAGGCGGCTGAAGGGTGCGGGGAAACCGGGTTTCCCCGCGCCCCGGCCTCGGAGAGCGGCCGGGAGGGTGTGGCCCTCCCAGGAACATCCTGACGGCGCCACAGGCGGCTGAAGAGAGCGGGGAAGCCAGGTTTCCTCGCGCCCCGGTGAAGAGGCTGGCTATGACCAGACGACGTTACTACCTCGAAGATCGCGCCCTCGACGAGGCTATCGCCCGCTTCGAGGCCGCCCTGGCCCGCGCCGGGGGGCTGTCGCCGCTGGAGGGCGAGAGCGTTCCGCTGGCCGCGGCCCGCGACCGGGTGACGGCCGCCCCGGTCTGGGCCACGCGCTCGGTGCCGCACTACCACGCCGCGGCAATGGACGGGATTGCCGTGCGCGCCGCCGATACCGCCGGGGCCACCGAAACCGCGCCCCGCGCCCTCGCCCTCGACACGCAGGCAATCTGGGTGGATACCGGCGATCCCCTGCCGCCCCATACCGATGCCGTGGTAATGGCCGAACACGTGCAGACGCTCGATGAGACCACCGTCGCTATTACCGCCGCTGTGGCCCCCTGGCAGCACGTGCGCCCCCTGGGGGAGGATATTGTCGCTACGGAACTGATCATCCCCGAGGGGACGCGCCTGCGGCCCGTGGATCTGGGGGCCGCCGCGGCCGCCGGCCATACGACCTTGCTGGTGCGCCGACGCCCGCGGGTGGCGATCATTCCCACCGGGACGGAACTGATCACCCCCGAAGAGGCCGCGGCCCGCGAGGCCCGCGGCGAGGCAGTGCCCCCCGGCGCGATTGTGGAGTTCAACTCGCTGATCCTGGCCGGTATGGTCGAAGAGTGGGGCGGGCACGCCACCCGCTTCGCCCCCGTGCCCGACCAGCGCGACCTGCTCCGCGCCGTGGTCGAGGAGGCCCTGGCAGGCCACGACGTGGTGGTGATCAACGCCGGCTCGTCCGCTGGCTCGGAGGATTTTACTGCGGCGGTGCTGGCCGAACTGGGCGAGGTGGCCGTCCACGGAGTGGCCATCCGCCCCGGCCACCCGGTGATCCTCGGCGTCGCCGCAGGCAAACCGGCCCTGGGTCTGCCCGGCTACCCCGTCTCGGCGGCCCTCACCGCCGAGTTGTTCCTGCGCCCGCTGGTGTACCGGCTCCAGGGGCTGACCCCGCCTTTGCGCCCCGTGCTTGCCGCGATGATGAGCCGCAAGCTGCTTTCACCGATCGGCGAAGATGAGTTCGTGCGCGTAACCCTGGGGCGGGTAGACGGGCGCCTGATCGCCACGCCGCTGAGTCGCGGGGCCGGAGTGGTCACTTCGCTGGTCAGGGCCGATGGCATCGCCCGCATCCCGCGCTTCTCCGAGGGGGTGCACGCCGGAGCCGAGGTGGCGGTTGAACTCCTGCGCGACCCGGAGGAGATCGAGCGCACCCTGGTGGTCATCGGCAGCCACGACCTGGCGCTGGATCTGCTGGCCAGTCACCTGCACCGCGCCGGAGCGCAGCGACGCCTCAGTTCGGCCAATGTGGGCAGCCTGGGCGGCCTGATGGCCCTCAAGCGCCGCGACGCCCATCTGGCCGGCACCCACCTGCTCGATGAGGAGAGCGGCGAGTACAACCGGCCGTTCGTGCGCCGCCTGCTGCCCGACGAGGAGATCGTCCTGGTCCACCTGGCCTGGCGTGAACAGGGCTTCCTGGTGGCGCCGGGCAACCCCCTGGGTCTGGGCGAACTGCGCGACCTGGCGCGCCCGGGGGTGCGCTTCGTCAACCGGCAGCGCGGTTCGGGAACGCGGGTGCTGCTTGACTATCACCTGAAGCAGGCGGGCATTGACCCCGGCGCGATCGCCGGCTACGAACGCGAGGAGTTCACCCACATGGCCGTGGCGGCGGCAGTGCTCAGCGGCGCCGCGGACGTGGGCCTGGGCATTCGCGCTGCGGCGCGGGCTCTGGGGCTGGAGTTCGTGCCCCTGTTCAGCGAATGCTACGAACTGGCCGTGCCGCGCCGCCACTGGGAGAGCGAACTGCTCGAACCGCTGCGCCAGGCGCTCGGCGACCCGGCCTACCGCGCCGCGGTCGAGGCCCTGGGTGGCTACGACACGCGCAGGATGGGCGAAGTGCGGGAGTAAGGCAGGTGTGGGACCTTCCGATTGGGCAGGGGTGTAGGAAACCGGGTCTCCCCCGCTCCAATCGGCGATGGGAGGGGCGAGCCTTCCCGCGGGCAGGGGTGTGAGGAAACCTGGTTTCCCTACGCCACCTCCCCTGACGTGTACCTCAAGAAGCCACGCAGCGCAACCAGGTAGCAGAAGACTCCGTTGGAAAGCAGAGGATCGTCGTCATGGCGCGTGAGAGACCAGAGGTTCTGCTGGAAGCCCAGAACCTCTCGGTGGCCTTTCGTGGCATTATCGCCTTGCAGGACTATCACCTGACCCTTCGCCCCGGCGAACTGCTCGGCATCATCGGCCCCAACGGCGCCGGCAAGACCACGCTGTTCAACGCGCTGACAGGGGTCGTCCCCCTGAGCAGCGGTCGCGTGTTGCTCGAAGGGCGCGACATTACCCACCTGCCGCCCGATGCCATCCGGCGGGCAGGGGTGGCGCGCACGTTTCAGAATATCCGCCTGTTTCGGCGCCTCTCGGTGATGGATAATATGCGTATCAGCGCGCAACTCGACCGCCGCGCCGACCTGTTCGCCACCCTGGCGCGCCTGCCCCGCTTCGCCGCGGAAGAACGCGCCCGCGATGCCCAGGCCCTCCAGACCCTGCGGCTGCTGGGCCTCGAAACCTACCGCGACGCTCCCGCCGACAGCCTGCCTTACGGTTTGCAGCGCCGGCTCGAAATCGCCATGGCGGTCGTCGCCCAACCCAGGATATTGCTGCTCGATGAGCCGGCCGCCGGGCTGAACCCGGCCGAGGTGGAAGCGCTGATGCGACTCATCGCCCGCCTGCACGCCGAGTTGAAGCTGACCGTGATGCTGATCGAACACAACATGCGCGTCGTGATGGGCGTCTGCCAGCGCGTGCAGGTGCTGCACTACGGCGCCCTGATCGCCGACGGCCCGCCGGCCGAGGTGCAGCGCCATCCGCGGGTGCTGGAAGCGTACCTGGGCGTGAGCGATCCCGGTTTTCTCGGCCGGCAGGTTGGGATGGCATGATATGCTCCAGGTGCGCGATCTCCACGTGGCCTATGGTCGCGTTGACGCTTTGAAGGGCATCTCGCTCGAGGTGCAGCCGGGCGAAATCGTGGCCCTGATCGGCAGCAACGGCGCCGGCAAAACCACCGCCCTGAGCGCCATTTCCGGCCTGCTGCGCCCCAGACGCGGCCGGATCAGCTTCGAGGGTGCGGAGATCACCCGCCTGGCGCCGCATGAGATTGTGCGCCGCGGACTGGTGCACTGTCCCGAAGGGCGGCAGATCTTCGCCCGGCTGACTGTCGCCGAGAACCTGCGCCTGGCCGCCGGCCACCGGCGCGACCGCGACGCCGTGGCCCGCGATCTGGAACGGGTGCTGAGCCTGTTCCCCATCCTTGGCGAACGGCAGCGCCAGATCGCCGGGCTGCTGAGCGGCGGCGAACAGCAGATGCTGGCCCTGGGGCGCTCGATCATGAGCGCCCCGCGCCTGCTCCTCCTCGATGAACCGTCACTGGGTCTGGCGCCGCTGGTGGTCGAACGCATCTTCCAGGTCATCGCCGCGTTGCGCCGCGAAGGGATGACCGTCCTGCTGGTTGAACAGAACGCCTGGCAGGCCCTGCGCCTGGCCGATCGGGCCTATGTTCTCGAAACCGGAACCATTACTCTCAGCGGCCCCGCCCCTGCGCTCCTGGACGATCCGCGGGTCAGAGCGGCCTATCTGGGGGCGTAGACGCCAGGCAGGTTTAAGGTGATTTTGGATTGTGGATTGTGGATTGTGGATTGTGGATTGTGGATTGTCGGATATAGCGTCTCGGGGAGACCCGCCGATGATGCGGGTGGGAGGCCGCCAATGACCTACCTCCTCCAACAAACCGTCAACGCCCTCAACCTTGGGAGCATTTACGCCCTGGTTGCCATTGGCCTGACGATCGTCTACGGCATCCTGCGGCTGATCAACTTCGCCCACGGCGATATGATGACCGTGGGGGCCTACGTGGCCCTGGCGGCCCTGAGCGCCCTGGTTCTGCCCGTCTGGTCGGCGTTGCTCTTCGCCATGATCGTCGCTGGCGCGATCGGCATCATCATTGAACGGCTGGCCTATCGCCCCCTGCGCGGCTCGCGGGAAGTGGCTATGCTGATCACCTCCCTGGCCATCAGTTCGCTGATCCAGAACAGCGCAACCATGGCCCTGACAGCCCAGCCGCGCCCGCTGCGCCTGCCCGCCGAACTGACCCGCCGCGTCGAGTGGGCCGGGTTGACCATTGCGCCAATTGATGGTGTGATCTTGCTCCTCTCGATCGCCTTGATGGCGCTTCTGAGCCTGTTTGTCAAATACACGACGATCGGGATTGCCATGCGCGCGTGCAGCGAGCGGGTGCAGACCGCGCACCTGATGGGCGTGAACGTGAACCGGGTGATCGCGGTGGCCTTCGGCGTGAGCGCCGCCCTCGCCGGCGTCGCCGGCGTGCTCTGGAGCGGCAAGTTTGGCCTGGTGGACCCCTTTACGGGCTTCGTGCCGGGCCTCAAGGCTTTCGTCGCTGCGGTGATCGGCGGCGTTGGCAGCATTCCGGGGGCCATGGTAGGCGGGTATCTCCTTGGCTTCGCCGAGGTCTTCTTTGTCGCCTTTGCGCCCCCGGCCCTCTCTGGCTACCGCGATGCGTTTGTGTTCGTGCTGCTGCTGGCGATTCTGCTGGTGCGTCCGGCGGGGCTGTTTGGCCTGGAGGAGGGACGGCGCGCATGAGGCCCGTGTATGGCTGGCTGGCCCTCGGCCTGGGCGCGGCGCTGGTCGTGCTCGCTGAGTACCGGCTCAACGATTATTACCAGCGGGTGCTGGCAGTGGTGGCGATCAACGTGATCCTCGCCGTCAGTCTGAGCCTGACCAACGGCTTCAGCGGTGATGTATCGCTCGGTCATGCCGCTTTCATGGCTATCGGCGCCTACGCCTCCGCCCTGCTGACGATGCCTGCCAGTATGAAGCTGGTCGCCCTGCCGGACCTGCCATCCTGGCTGGCTCGGGCGGAACTGCCCTTTGCGCTGGCCCTGCTCGCCGGGGGCGCCCTGGCCGCGCTGGCGGCCTTCGTGGTCGGCATTCCGGTGTTGCGGCTGCGCGGACACTATCTATCGGTGGCCACGCTGGGCCTGATGGTCATCGTGCAGGTGGTGGCGCTCAACTGGCAGACGGTGACCCGCGGCGCGCGCGGCCTCAATGGCCTGCCCGCCTTCACCTCGCTCCTCTGGGCCTACGGCTGGATGCTGGTGAGCGTGATCATCATCTGGCGCCTGGTGCGCTCGCCGTTTGGGCGGGCCATGCTCGCCGTGCGCGAAGACGAACTGGCGGCGGCCTGTCGCGGCATCCGCGTCTTTCCGACGCGCCTGCTGGCCTTCGTGGTCGGGGCCTTTTTCGCCGGAACCGCCGGGGCCCTCTGGGCGCACCTGATCACCGCCATCGCTCCGGCATCGTTTTCGTTCGCCATCACCTTCAACGTCGTCGCCATGGTGGTAATCGGGGGCGCCGGCAGCATTACCGGGGCTGTCCTCGGCGGCGTGTTGATGACCCTGTTGCCAGAGTGGCTGCGCGGCATCGAGACCAGCCTGGCCGTCGGCGGCAGGCCGCTGTACGGCCTGAGCCAGATCGTGATCGCCCTGCTCATGCTGCTGGTGATGATCTTTCGCCCCCAGGGCTTGCTCGGCGGGCATGAACTGAGCGACCTGCTGCGCCGACGCGAGCCGCTCCCCGCCGTCGAGAGTGAAGGGGCATCGTAGCGCGTCCGAGTAAGGCCGAAGCATTGGCTGCGCGAATGCTTCGGCCTTACTGGGCGCGGCGCATCAGTGCATCCCGCACGTCCCGCGCCAGACCGGTGCAGCGCGGGAAGCTGACCCGGGGCGCCCCGCTTGCCAAAACCACAGACATCCCTATAATGACGCTATTCTCCTGGAAAGCGGATAAGGCTGCCTGGGGAGACGCCTGGGAAGGGGTTCGAACGTGCCTGTTCCGTCTACGCTGTCGAGACGTCCCGAGTCAATCCACAATCCACGATCCGCAATCCAGAACCGATCCGAATAGTCTGTGAACGGAGTTTTTTCGCTAAACCCCCGCACCTTCCCCAACCCTCCCCCGCCGGGCGAGGGCGTCCGGCTCCTCCCCCCGTTGGGAGGAGGTTGGGAGTTCTCAGGTGCAGGGTTTTCCGGCGCATCCTCGCGTCGCATGCGCTATCCGGGGCATCGGGACGCCCCGCGCCCCCCTCTCCCGCAAGCGGGAGAGGGGGGCGCGGGGTGAGGATCGTAAGCGCGCTGGAATGCCGAAAACCCCTTCTCGCTCGAAAAACCCTCCGCCTGAGAAGGTTGGGAGGGGGCAGCAATGCAAGAAACCTTAGTTCACAGACCACTGAAGGTGAGTCGCGCTATGAAACCCACACAACAGATGCTCTCCACCCTGGTCGTCGTCGTTCTGATCATCCTCACCGCCGCGTGCGGCGCCCCTGCGGCCCAGCCCACTGCCCCCGCCGCCTCGCCTGCTGCCTCGCCTGCCGCTGCAGCCGAAGCGATCAAGATCGGGGCTCTCTACGGCATTACCGGGGGCATGTCCTCGATTGACGCGCCCGGGCTAAACGGCATGAAACTGGCCGTCAAGGAGATCAACGCCGCAGGCGGGGTGCTGGGACGCCAGATCGAACTGATCGCCGTGGACGGCAAGACCGATCAAACGACCACGACCAATGCCGCCTCGGAGCTGATCAACGTGCATAAGGTCGTCGCCATCGGCGGTCTGAACGACTCGACCTTTGCCCTGGCCGCCGGACCTATCGCGCAGCAGGCCGGCATCCCCTTCGTCACTGCGGGCGCCACGCTGCCGACCCTGCCGGAGCAGATCGGCGATTTCTTCTTTATGGCCCCCTTCGGCGATGACGCCCAGGCCTTCGCCATCGCCGACTACGCCATTGACGACCTGAAGGCGAAGACGGCCTACATGCTCGTGGATCAGGCCTATGACTTCACCACCGCGCTGGCGGCCTTCTTCAAGCAGCGCTTCACCGAAAAGGGCGGCCAGATCGTTCTCGAGGACATCTATCGCTCTGGCGACACCGACTTTTCGGCCCAGATCGCCAAGGTCCAGGCCCTCAATCCCCCGCCTGACGTGCTGTTCATCTCGGCCATTCCCAACGAAGCCGGCATCACCACCCGGCAGTTCCGTGAAGCCGGCCTGCAGATGCCGATCATTTCCGGCGATGGCTTCGACACCCCGCTGATCGCCGAGGTAGCCGGCGAACTTGCGGATAATGTGTTCTTCTCGACCCACGTCGCGCTGGACAATGTTGACCCCAAGGTGCAGGCCTTCGTACAGGCCTACACCCAGGAATACGGCAAACCGCCGGAGAATGCCTTCGCCGTACTCGGCTACGACACGCTGAACCTGATCGCCGACGCGATCAAACGCGCCGGCTCTGCCGATCCCAAAGCCATCCGCGACGCCCTCGCCGCCACCCAGGGCTTCGCCGCCGTCACCGGGCAGATCACCTATGCTCCGGGGCAACGCAAGCCCGACAAATCGGTGACGATTATTCAGGTTCAGGATGGGGCGTATACGTTCGTCAAGGAGATCACGCCCTAGGGAGATGTTGGATTTTCGATTTTAGATTTTGGATTGGGCGCGGCGCATCTGGAGGCACTCGGTGCCGAACCGACGCCGGAACGGGTTGCCTGAAACCGCGCCGAACATCATGTGCAGCCGGATTGCATCCCTCTGGGAGGGCTTTGCCCTCCCAGCCCCTTCTATATATAACTTCCGTTCACCTCAGCGAGCCATGACTTCGGTGCAAAGCATTCTGACGGCGATCCAGAACCAGCAGGTGCGCTTTGTGCGCTTCATCTGGTGCGATAACGCCAATGTGATCCGCGCCAAGGCAGTGCGGACGACGATGATCGAGAGCTACCTGGCCGGCAACGGGGTCGGGATTGCTGCCGCGCAGCAGGCCCTGCCAGTAATGTACGACGCTCTGGCCCCCGACACCGGCCTGACGCCCGACGGCGAGGTTCACATGCGCGCGGACTGGACGACCTTCGCCGTGCTGCCCTATGCCCCCGGCCACGCCCGCGTGCTGACCGACATCTACGCCGGCGACCAGCCCTGGACCCACTGCCCGCGCTCCTTTCTCCGCCGCATGATTGCCGCCGCCGCCGCCCGCGACCTGAGCGTTTTCGCGGCCTTCGAGAACGAATTCTCCCTGCTACGCCCCGGCCCCGATGGTCCTGCACCGTTTGACGCCACCGTGTTCTGCCAGACCGCGGCCCTCGATGGAGCCGCGGAGGTGATCAACACAATGACGTCAGCGCTGGAGGCCCAGGGCGTGATGGTGGAGATGACCTACGCCGAGTCGGGGCCGGGCCAGTTTGAGCTGCCAGTGCGCTACGCCGACGCGTTGCGCGCCGCCGATCAGCAGATCGTCTTCCGCGAGACGGTCAGGGCCTGCGCGGCGCAGCACGGCCTGCTGGCTTCCTTCGCGCCGAAGATCTACGCCGATAAAGCCGGCAACGGCGCCCATCTGCACCTCAGCCTGGCCCGCCAGGGCGCCAGCATCGTCACCGAGCCAGGCCAGCCCCGCGCCCTGTCGGCGCCGATGCGCGCCTTCATGGCCGGCATTCTGGAGCATCTGCCGGCGCTGATGGCCCTGACCACCCCCTCTCCCAACAGCTTCAAACGCATCCGCCCGCGCTTCTGGAGCGGCGCGTTCACCTGCTGGGGCATGGGCAACCGCGAGGCCGCGCTGCGCGTGCCCATGCCCGATAGCGGCCTGCCGGTCACCAACGTGGAACTGAAGACCTGCGACGCCACCTCCAATCCCTATCTCGCCCTCGGCGCGGTGATCGCGGCAGGACTTGACGGCATTGACCGCCAGTTGCCCCTCGGCGATGCCGTGCGGGGTGACCCCGCCGATCTTTCCGAAGCCGAGCGGCTTGAGCGGCGCATCCTGCCCCTGCCCGCGACCCTCGGCGAGGCCATCGCCGCCCTGGAGCGCGACGATGTGCTGCTCGAGGCCCTGGGCGGCGACCTGGCCCGTTCCTACCTGGCCGTGCGCCGAGCCGAGTGGCAGGCCATGAAGGATCTGTCGCACGAGGAAGAAGTGCGGCTGATCCTGGAGCGGTACTGAGAGGACTATTCGTGTACGTGTTCAGATGTACCGCAGAGCGCGCCGAGGAACGGAGAGGATGAACATTTTGAAGCCCTCCGCGTCCTCTGCGGTGCGAATGTGTTCGGTCGATGTGAACACTATGCCTATTCGTAGACGGGCTATGCCCGCTCACGCCCTTCCCTGCCTGGCGCATTGCCACCTCAGCTTATGTTGGAACTCGATCACCTGACCATCGTTGATCATCACGCGCACAACCTGCTGCGCCCCGAGGCGCTGAACGACTTCTCGCTGGCGGCGGCATTTACCGAGGGCTACGACGCGGCGATTGTCAGCCGGCATGTGCGGCAGACGTTGTTTTTCAAGCGCAGCATGCGCCAGTTGGCCGACCTGCTGGGCTGCGAAGCTTCGCTGGAGGGCCTGCAGGCGCTGCGCGACCAACTGGGTTACGAAGCGATGGCGCAGCGGCTCTTCGATGCCGGCGGGTTCGCCGCCCTCATCCTCGACGACGGGTTCATGCCCGATCGCATTATGCCCACTCCGTGGCATCAGCGCTTTGCGCCCACCTTCCGCCTGATCCGCATCGAACACCTGGCCGCGCAGTTGCTAGAACAGATCTCCGCCTGGGAAGACTTCGTGGACGCCTTTCGCGCCGGGCTGGAGCAGCGCGATCCTTCCGTAGTCGGTTTCAAGAGCATCGTGGCCTACCGCACCGGCCTGCGCCTGGCCCCCGCCGACCCACTGGCGGCCAGCCGGGCCTTCGCCGAGTTGCGCGCGGCGGTCGTCCGCGGCGCGCCAGCGCGCATCGCCGCCAGACCGCTGAATGACTGGCTGGTATGGACTATGATGGAGATCGCCGCCCGCGACGCCGTGCCGGTACAGTTCCACACCGGCTTCGGCGACCCTGACCTCGATCTGCGCGAGGCCAATCCGCTGCACCTGCGGCCGCTCCTCGAACGCGCCGACCTGCGTTCCGCGCCGGTCGTCCTCCTCCACGCCGGCTATCCCTTCACCCGCGAACTCGGCTACCTCGCCGCGGTGTATCCGAACGTGTACCTCGACCTCGGGCTCGCCATCCCCTACCTCAGCCGCGCAGGGATGGAAGCGGTGGCCAGCGCGGCCCTGGAACTGGCCCCGATCAGCAAGATCCTCTTCTCCACCGACGCCCACCTCATCCCGGAGACTTTCTATGTCGGCGCGCGCTGCGGGCGTGAGGCGCTGGCCGCCGTGCTGACCCGCTGCGTCACCGACGGCGATCTGACCCTCGCCGAGGCCGAGGCGGCGGCGCTGGCTATTCTCCGCCAGAATGCGATTGCGCTCTATGGGTTAGCGTTATGACGTTGTCTTAATGCGCCTTTGCCGGGCGGGAGTCCGGGGCCACCGGGTTTTCCCCTGTCTCCCCAACCGGCCTGGACAGGGGTATGGGGAAGCTTCTCAGGTGCAGGGTTTTCCGGCGCATCCTCGCGTCGCATGCGCCATCCGGGGCATCGGGACGCCCAACTCCCCCCGCTCCCGCGCGCGGGAGCGGGGGGCGGGGAGGTGAGGACCGTAAGCGCACTGGAATGCCGAAAACCCCTGCTCGCCCAAAAACCCCTACACCTGAGGGTATGGGGAAACCTGGCTGCTCCACACCCTTCCCACCGGCCCGGGCAGGGATGAGAAGAATTGCCGGGAGGGCTATAGCCTCACAAACCGTCCCGTCGGGCAGGCCGGGATGTGAAAGTTCCCTGGACAAGTTTCCCGTCCTGTGGCACAATCAATAAGTAAAAGCTCCCGTTACGAAACACCATCTATACACGCCAGTCGCCCCGCCTGGGAACGGTGATAGTCGCTGCCCGACTGGCCCTGCTGGTCATCGTATTGTTGCGTTGCTGCAACCTGATCTTCGATGTTGAAGGATGATCCACGCTCCGCATTTTCGCTCTGTAGCATCGCCTCGGACAGGGCCGCGCTCCCGCGGCGCCCATCGCCGGGTGTTTTTGTTTCCCGGCAGGCAGGGGCCCGGGGCAAACCGGTTTGATCCGTGGCCGCAACCCTCAAGGTTGCGCAACCTTGAAGGTTGCGCTGCCGCTCCTCACCCGCCCCCGCCGCGCCCGGCGCGGCGCCCCCTCCCTCTCTACCGCCGGTGGCGAGGGAGGGGGCCGGGGGCAGGGTGAGGACACCATTCGTCATCCACTCTCGGCAAGCAACCATTACCCAAGGAGGCACCTATGACCCTCGGCGGCTTCGCCAATCGCATCGCCCACGTGGACCTCTCCGCCGGCACGGTGGAGT
>JANWYD010000018.1 GCA_025057155.1 Chloroflexaceae bacterium | reverse complement strand
ACGCAGAGTTTGATCCTGGCTCAGGACGAACGCTGGCGGCGTGCCTAATGCATGCAAGTCGAACGCAGGGCGCTTGCGCCGCTGCGTGGCGCACGGCTGAGGAACACGTGGGCATCTGCCCCGGAGTGGGGGATATCGCCGCGAAAGCGGTGGCAATCCCGCATACGCTCGGCGACGAGGAAAGACTGCGGTCGCTCCGGGATGAGCCTGCGGCCCATCAGGTAGTTGGGGGGGTAACGGCCTCCCAAGCCTTTGACGGGTCCCTGGTCTGAGAGGACGACCAGGCAGACTGGGACTGAGAGACGGCCCAGACTCCTACGGGAGGCAGCAGCAAGGAATTTTCCCCAATGGGCGCAAGCCTGAGGGAGCAACGCCGCGTGGAGGACGACGGCCTTCGGGTTGTAAACTCCTTTTGGGGGGGAAGAGGCTGACGGTACCCCCCGAATCAGCCCCGGCTAACTCCGTGCCAGCAGCCGCGGTAAGACGGAGGGGGCGAGCGTTGTCCGGAATCACTGGGCGTAAAGCGCGTGTAGGCGGTTGCGTGCGTCGGCGCTGAAAGCGCCCGGCTTAACCGGGCGAGGCGCGCCGATACGATGCGACTGGAGGCGGGCAGAGGGCGGCGGAATTCCGGGTGTAGCGGTGAAATGCGTAGAGATCCGGAGGAACGCCGGTGGGGCAGCCGGCCGCCTGGGCCCGGCCTGACGCTGAGACGCGACAGCGTGGGGAGCAAACCGGATTAGATACCCGGGTAGTCCACGCCGTAAACGCTGCCGGCTCGGTGACCGGGCGCCGCTCAACGGCGCCTGGGCGCCTTAGCTCACGCGGTAAGCCGGCCGCCTGGGGAGTACGAGCGCAAGCTTAAAACTCAAAGGAATTGACGGGGGCCCGCACAAGCAGCGGAGCGTGTGGTTTAATTCGACGCAACGCGAAGCACCTTACCCAGGCTGGACATGCCGCTGCAGGCGCGGGAAACCGCGCCGCCTGCGAGGGTGCGGCACAGGTGCTGCATGGCTGTCGTCAGCTCGTGTCGTGAGATGTTGGGTTAAGTCCCGCAACGAGCGCAACCCGCGTCGGCAGTTACCCGTGTCTGCCGAGACAGCCGCCTTGATGGGCGGAGGAAGGCGCGGATGACGTCAAGTCAGCATGGCCCTGACGCCTGGGGCCACACACACGCTACAATGGCCACGGACAGTGCGTCGCGAGCCGGCAACGGTCAGCAAATCGCCAAACCTGGCCCCAGTGCAGATCGGGGGCTGCAACTCGCCCCCGTGAAGGCGGAGTTGCTAGTAACCGCGTATCAGCCACGGCGCGGTGAATACGTTCCCGGGCCTTGTACACACCGCCCGTCACGTCATGGGAGTGGCCAATGCGTGAAGTCCGTGCGCTAACCCGTAAGGGAGGCAGCGGCCGAGCGCAGGGGCCGCGACTGGGACGAAGTCGTAACAAGGTATCCGTAGCGGAAGCTGCGGATGGATCACCTCCTTTCTAGGGAGCCAGCCCCGCCAGGGGCGGCTATTGCGGGCACGAGCCCCGCGTGACCACACTCGTCTGTGAAGGTGCGATCATTAAAAGCCGGGGCGCGGGGAAAGCCATTTTCCCCACGCCCCGGCTTTTCACATCTTCGGGGGAGGTGCGGAGGATTGCGCCTCCCTGCGTCTCGTTTTGCGCACAGAGAGCGTCGTCCCCGCTTTCCTGGCGACGCTGCCAGGCTACGACCGCATCTGCTGCTGCAGCATGCGATTGGCAGCCGAAACCAGCGCCTCCACGCGCTCAACCTCAACGCCCTCGAGTTTGAGCATGCGATTGTACAACTGGATCGCCTGGGCGTACTCCTGCCGGCGCATCAGCATGTCGCCGAGCATATAGTAGGCATCCAGGTCTTTCTGGTCAAGGCCGATGATCTGGTGCAGTTCGGCGATAGCGTTCTCGTAGTCGCGCTGCTGGGCGAAGATACGGGCGATCTGTTTCTTCTCGCGGATGGCCTCATCGCGGCGCGAGGCCAGGGTGTACATCAGGGCAAGCCACTGGCGCGCATCCACATCGTTAGGGGCGATCTGCACGATGCGGTCGTACATCTGGCGGGCCTTCTCGTGGTCGCTGAGCATCCAGTAGACATGGGCGGCCTCCTGGAGCGAGGCGACCGCGTCTTTGAGTTGCCCGGCTTTGCGTTGCAGTTCAGCGGTGCGGACCAATCCCTCGAGGCCCTTCTCAACGTAGCCGCGGCGCAACTGCATGCGGGCCAGGCGGCTGCTCACCGGAATGTGATTGGGGGCCAGCTTCAGGGCGTATTCGAGCATCTCGATGGCCCGGTCGAGTTGCTGGCGCTGCTCGTAGTGGGTCGCCAGGTCGTCGAGCTGGGCCAGAGCCTCGGCGAGCTTGCCCTGGCGGAAGTAGATGTCGGCGAGCTTGGTGTAGATCGCCCGATCGTAGGGCAACAGTTGTTTCGCCTCCAGCAAGGCGCGCTCGGCGCCCGCCAGATCATCGCTGGCGGCATAGGCTTCAGCCATGCGCCGCACCAGGTCGCCCCGGCTCAATGGCGTAGCGAAGGGGTGCTTCGAGGTGACGGCGGGCGCGCCAGGGCCTGCCGCGGCCTGGGCCCGGCGCAAATGCTCCAGAGCCTCTTCGGCCCGGCCCAGGGCGATACAGCTATCCGCAGCGGCCTGATACGCCAGCACCGGCGAGAGCAGCGGATCGACGGCATTGGCGAGCAGGGCCTGGGCCTGTTCCAGCTCCAGCAGGGCCGAGGTGTGCTGCCCGGCATGCTGCTGGATAATCGCCAGCAGGTAGTGCAAGATGGGCGCATCGGCCAGGAGCAACGCGCTGCGATACTCTGCCTGAACGGGGTTAAACTCCTGCGGCTGCTGCTTGAGCAAGTCCAGCACCGTGGCGAGGGAGTCCCACACGGCGTCGGGCTGGTCGCCCATCAGCGCCAGGGTGAGGTTCAGGCGCGCCACGGCTACGGGGTCGTTCGGCCGGCCATATTCGAGGGCCTTGCGAAACTCCGTCAGCGCGGCCTCGTAGCGTTCGAGTTTGAGCAGGGTCAGGCCGTACTGGGTATGCACGTGGGCATTGCGCGGGGCGAGCTGGATGAGGCGGCGGTATTCCTCCAGGGCCTTATTGGTCTGCCCCAGGCGCACGTAGGTATTGGCCAGAAGGATCGACTGCGTCACCGCCTCGTCGGTTCGCCCCGCGCTGCGCAGCAACTCGGCGAGACGGGCGCGGGCGTTGATAGTGTCGGGCGAGAGTTCGATAAAGCGGAAGTAGACGTCAATGGCCTTCTCAGGCTCTCCACGCACGCGGAAGGTGTCAATCAACAACTGGTACTTGGCCAGGGCCTCTTCGGGTCGCCCTTCGCGCTCGTAGATCTCGCCCATACGCAGGTGAATGGGCAGATAGTCAATGTCGAGGCGGATCACCTCCATGCAGGCGTCGAGAGCGGCATCGAGCAGGCCCTGATCGAGGTACTTGCCGCTGAGTTCGACCCAGCCTTTCACGTCCTCAGGCAGGCCAGTGGTGTCGAGGGGCGTGGCGGGGGCAAATCGCGGCGCAACCTCGGGCAGGCTCTCCAGCAACAAGAGCGGTTCGGGACGCGGCTCGGGGACAGGCGCGTCCTGTTCGTCGGCGTCAGCAGGGCGGTGCTCGCGGAGGAAATCGGTGATCGGGCGGATCTTGCCCCAGCTCTCGGCCAGGGGCGGCCCCTCAACGGGGGGCGCCTCGGGTTCCGCGGGCCGGGTCAGCACGCCGGTGCCCATTTCGCGGAGCTTGGCGAACATATTGCGATCGGCGAGATCCTTGGAGCGCTGCTTGAACTCCACGGCCCGCTCACGCCCCCAGCGCCTAGTCTCCAGGAAGCCGGCCAGGGCGCCATAGAGGGCCGCGGCGCGGGCGATGTCGCCGATCTCCTCGCAGGTTGTCGCCGCGTACTCATACATCTGGATGAGATCCTCAGACTCGGCCTTGCCGATCGATTCCAGATCCACCAGGGCGATGGTCTGCTCGAACTCCTGGGCGGCCTGCGGCAACTGGCCAAGTTCGCGGTAGCTCAGGCCCAGAGCGAAGTGGGCCGACAGCGCATATTCGGGATCGGCGACGGCCCGGACGAGCACATCCACGGCGGCGCGATGGTCGCCGCGTTCCTGGTAGATGAGGCCCAGCGAGTAGAGTACGTCGGCGCGTTGCAACCCGGCTGCCAGGGCCTGTTCGTAGAGCGCGGCGGCGGCGTCAATGTCGCCGGCCTCCTGGGCCTTCTGCCCCTGCTCAACCAGCTTTTCCACCTGGAACTGCTGCGAGCGCAACGCGCCGGTGACAACAGCGCGACCGGAACGGACCTCGGGAGCCGCCGCGACCGCGGGACCGCGGGCGCTTTCGAGGCCGGCCGCGCGGGCCATGGCGTCGCGGAGACTGACGATCAGATCCTTGGCCTCCCGGCTGGCAGGGTCGAGGCGCAGAGCAGCCTCGGCGGACTCGGCGGCCTGGTCGAGGTGATGGTCGGCGAAGCTCTGCTGGGCCAGGACGAGATGCTCGCGCGCCGCCTCCTGGCGGGCCTGCATCTCTTCGTAGAGCCGGGCGAGGCGCAGGCGCTGGTCGCGATCCTCTGGTCGCAGTTTGAGCAATTCGCGCAGAGCCTCTACCGCCTGGGCGGGCCGGCGCTGGGCCAGGTGCAGATCGGCAAGACCGCGGAAGCTCTCAACGGCGGCCGCAACGTTGCCCTGACGCTGGTGCACCTGGGCGATATAGCTCAGAAAGAAGGGGTTCTGCTGATCCGCGGCGCGCAATTCCTCGAACAGTTGCAGCGCGCGCTCGAGCTTGCCGGTATGAAAGAGAGCTACGGCCGCCGCCGTGCGCGCATCGGCGTCCTGAGGGAACTCCTGAAGAGCGCGAACTGCGGCGCGCAGCGCCTCGTCCCATTGACCCTGGCGCGCCGCCTCACGGCTCTGCTCCATCGCTCGGTCGAAGATTGCGCGGTTACCTGCCATGGCTCTGTTCTTTGCGCGTGGAAGACGATTCTCGAAAGCGGGAAACCAGGCTTCCCCCTTCTATCAGGGTGTCAGGCTCACTGACGCCAGTTGGACGGCGAGGGAACCAGATTGCTCCACACCTAACACCACTATGCTCCCAGCAACGTAAGGAGCAACGCTTTCTGTACATGCAGGCGATTCTCAGCCTGGTCAAAGACCACCGACTGCGGGCCATCAATGACCTCGGCAGTCACCTCTTCGCCGCGATGGGCGGGGAGGCAGTGCATAAACACCGCTCGCGGCGCGGCTCGGGCCATCAACTCCGAGTTCACCTGGTAAGGAGCGAAGACCGGACGGCGGCGGGCGGTTTCGTGCTCCTGGCCCATCGAGGTCCAGACATCGGTATAGACCGCATCAGCGCCGCCGACAACCTCTTCAGGGGCGGCGCTGATGTTGATGCGGGCGCCGCTGGCGCTGGCAAGGCGCTCGGCGCGTTCGAGTATCTCCACGTCGGGACGGTAATCGGGAGGACAGGCCACGGCCAGATCCAGACCGAGGGTGGCGCCCAGCAGCAACAACGAATGGCACACATTGTTGCCATCGCCCACATAGGCCAGCCGCAGGCCCTGGAGTGCGCCAAACCGTTCGCGAAGGGTGAGCATATCGGCGAGGGCCTGGCAGGGATGCTCGCGATCCGAGAGGGCATTGATGACAGGCACGGAAGCGTAGCGCGCCAGGGTCTCGACCGTGGCATGCCTGAAGACGCGGGCGGCGATAGCCTGCACCCAGCGGCTGAGGTTGCGCGCCACATCGGGCACGCTCTCGCGCCCGCCCATGTCAATATCGTTGGCCGAGAGGTACGATCCATGGCCGCCAAGCTGGGTCATGCCCGCCTCGAAGGCCACGCGGGTACGCAGGGACGGCTTTTCAAAGACGAGGGCGAGGGTCTTCCCCCGGAGGGGCAACCCGGGATGGGCCCCGCAGCCATTGGCGCGAAACTCGGCCTTGAGGCCGGCAGCGCGATCCAGCAGGGCCTCGGCCTCGGACCGGCTCAGATCCCCTGCGGACAGATAGTGCTGTAGCATCGCTCTCGCTCCCCGTCACAGCAGTGCACACGCTGCAGCGTGCATGCAAGAACCCATGATACCAGACGACTATTACGAGCATTTACGGGCCAATGCAACGCCAGCCTTGATCTGGAGCGGCCGGGCGGCCCCGCAGAGCAACGTTGCACTGGCTCTGGCGGCTACGCTGCCAGAACCAGCGCCAAAACCTGGAATTAGAGGTTTGCCCTGAAGACGAACGACGCTGCCGCGGCCCCGGACCGCCGGACGGAAGGGTTCGGGAAGCGTAAGCCCCGCTTCACCCCCCCTCCCTGGTCACACGCGCCAGCCAGGACGCCATGGGCGGCGATCAGGCGCTGCCATCGCGGCGGCCCATGCGCTGCAGATGGTGGGCTTTTTTCTGTTCAAAGCGCTGTGTGACGGGCGTGCGTCGGTAGTCATCGGCGTCAATAATGATAATCTCGTCACACAGGTCCCGATCAGTCATACGCGAGAGAATGCGCGGCTCGATATCTCTGGGTTCACGATTGCTGGTAATCACCGTGGGCAGGCGGTAGTTGTAGCGATGATTGAAGATCTGGAACAGCTTCTCACGAGCCCAGGGGGTGGCATTTTCGGTGCCCAGGTCATCGAGGATCAGCACCCCGGCGCTGCGCACCTGCTCAAAGCGCTCATCGTAGCCCACTTCGCTATGGGGGCCGAAGGTGGAGCGCAGGTGATCGAGCAGGTCAGGCACGACCGTGAAGAGCACCTCGTTGTGGTTGGCGAGGAGCCGGTTGGCGATAGCAGCGGCGAGATGGGTCTTACCGCAGCCGTAGCCGCCAAAGAGGATGAGCCACCCGACGGGATGTTCGGCGAACTTGAGCGCCCGGGCGTAGGCCCGGGCCACCCCGCGCACGCCAGCGTCAAAGTTCTCGAAGGTCTTATTGAGGAACGGTCCAAGGTTGCTCATGGCCCGCAGCATCTCGCCGCGCTGCCGGAGGCGTTCGGCTGTGCGGCAGCTACAGGGCCAGAGGCGGCCAAAATCGGGATGGCCAAAGGGCGCATCGGCCACCAGATACCCGGCGCCCTTGCAGCGGGGACAGGGGGCATCAGAGGTCGGTGTCGTCGCTGCCGCGCCGGAAGAGATCTCCGAAGGCGCCGCCGGTGTACTTTTCCACGTCAATAGGTCGTTCGGCGCGATGCGTCGCATCCTGTCTTCCATGGACTGCCCACCTCTCAAGGACCTTGCGAATATAGCGCCAGGAACGAGCATTAGCGCGGACGGCCTCGCGCATGGCTTCTTCGATCCATTCGCGGGGATAGCGTTCTTCAGCCTCGCGCAGTTCATCGACCAGCATCGGGGTGATCAGGCCGATGTTCTGCTCGTACAGGCTCATGAGCGACAGCCGCTGCGGAGCCGGTTCGGCGGCTGGCGCCAGGGCGACCTGAGCCCGGGCCAGGCGCTCGACCCAGGCCCGGTTGGCGGCCGTATGCACCAGGTACCAGTTGCCAACGCGGCCATCGGCGGGCAGGGCCACGTGCAGCAGCGTTCCTCGTCGAACGGCCGCCTCCAATCCTTCAGCCAGCAGATCTTCAAACGGGCGCAACTTCGAGACCGCACGCAACGAGCGCCGCAACGTGCGATCCGCCAGAAGCTCCTCCCAGCTCAGGCGACGAGGGGTGGCCCGCTGCCGGCTCAGGCGGTAGAAGACATGCAAGGTCACCTTAAGTTCGCTGGGGAGGGTGATCGCGGGAATGATCTCGCTGAACAACTCTGGCGGCAGGCCCACAAGCGTATCGGTTGAGAAGCCGGCAAACACCATGGGCCACCACCTCCGCGCCCGTCCACTCCTGCCCGCTATGTTACCACATCCTTGCCGCAAATGCAGCCAGGGAACCCTGACCTCCCAGGGCTGGATGCAATGTCCGCCTCCTACGGAGGCGTCCGGGCGGCTACGCCGCCGGATAGGGTCAGTTTCTCGTTAGTTTTGATGAGGAATAAGAATATAAACCGGTATTCGGCCAATAGCCCGGCGGCTGAAGCCGCGGGCTACCGATGCGAAGCCCGCCTGCGCGGGCTATACCGGATTTAATTCTTAATCTTCGAAAACCCGGGGTTTGGGGCAAGCCCCGGAGACTTCGCAACGGCCCTGCCCGGACCCGGAGAGGTCCGGGCAACATCCATCGGCCAGACCCCGGACTCCATCGCCGGAGACAGACCCGATCCTGACCTGGACGCTGGCGGGGTCAGGCGCTCAAAATCTGTGCAAAGGGTTGACAAAGTTGATTCATCGTGGTATTCTTCACAGGGAAATATTCATGAGGGCGAAGTACTGAGAGAGGCAACCTTGAAATCCAATCGCGCATCGCTGGCGTTTATTTTTCTCACCATTTTCATCGATCTGCTGGGCGTAGGCATCGTCCTGCCGCTGCTTCCTTTTTATGTCAAGCTCATTGAAGAGACGGGAACACCGTGGCTGGCGGCGAACCACGCGCTGATCGTGGGGGCGCTGACGGCCTCCTATTCGTTGTTTCAGTTTCTCTTCGCGCCGATCCTGGGCGGTCTGTCGGATCGCTTCGGGCGCCGTCCGGTGCTTTTGTTGAGCCTGCTCGGCGCAGCGTTCTCGTACCTGCTCTTCGGTCTGGCCGACGGCCTGCGCGGCTTTGGCGCTGAGGCCGTGCTGGCCGTACTGTTTGTTTCGCGGATCATCGCCGGTATTACCGGCGGCAGCATCAGCGCCGCGCAGGCCTACATCGCCGACGTGACGCCCCCGGAGGAGCGCGCCCGCGGCATGGGACTGATCGGCGCGGCCTTCGGACTGGGCTTTATGCTTGGTCCGGCCCTGGGCGGGCTGCTCAGCCTGGTCAGCCTGAGCGCGCCGGCCTTCTTCGCTGCGGCGCTGGTATTTGCCAGCGTGATCCTCGGCTACTTCCGCCTGCCCGAGTCGCTGCCCGTTGAGCGACGCGCGCAGCAGATGAGCAGCGTTAATCCGTTCAAGCGTCTGTGGGCGGTGGTTGGCCTGGAAGCGATCCGTCCGCTGTTGCTGGGCGTAGTGATGCTTAACTTCGCCTTCGCCGGGCTGCAAAGCAATTTCGCCGTGTTTGCCAATACCCGATTCGGGTTCGGGCCGACTGATATTGCTTTTGTCTTTGCCTTTATTGGTCTGATCGCGGTACTGATGCAGGGCTTGCTGCTCCGCCGGCTGGTGCAGCGCTTTGGGGAGGCGCGCCTGGCCATCAGCGGTCTGACGCTTATGGCTCTGGCCTTCGGCATGATCGCCATCATCCCCCTCGGCTGGATGCTCTATCCGGTCACCGCAGCGCTGGCGATTGGCAGTGGCATAGCCACACCTAGCCTGACCAGCCTGATCTCGCGGCGCGTCTCGCCGCAGACGCAGGGGTCGGTCCTGGGTGGTGTGCAGGCGCTCAACAGCTTGATGATGGTGGTTGGTCCGCTGTTCGCCGGCGCGGTATTCGACGCCTTCGGGCCGATGGCGCCGTATCTGTCGGGACTAGTAATGGTTGCCGGCGCCGTGGGGGTGCTGGCGCTGGCTCTGCGCCCGGACCTGGGACAGGGCGTGCCGGTGGAGCAGGGCGCGCCGGTCGAGAGCAAGCGCGTGGCTGCGGGGTGAACCGGCGGTTAACAGCAGCGCAGGGCTAACAAGATTTGTTTCGCATCGTGACGCGCTTCCGAACCCTAAGTCGGCCGGCAACGCTCGTCCAGATGCGGTAGATGGCAGCAGGGGCGGGTTTAGAACCCGCCCCTGCGTGTGTCGCATCTATCGGGAAGGGTAATTGAGACGGATCAGGTCAGGATCGGGGCGTATCGCGCAGCGGGCGACGGCGGTACACCAGAGGAGAACGGCATGTCCAGAGAGCGCCGATGCCGCACGATCTTCCGTTTCTCCGGCCCGGCCAGCGGATCGATGAGTTTGTAATCCTCCGGCCTATCGCCAGCAGCGGGGCGAGCGAGCTGTACCTGGCGCGACCGGCGGGGCGCGGGAACCGGCGAAAACACGTCGCCAGTCTGCTGGAGCGCCTGTGCGCCCTGCCCGGTCGCAGGGGCAGGGGCTTGGCCGCGCTCAAACTGGCCTATCCGGACTGCCAGGCCAACCTGCACGACGAACACGCTTACCTTTCGCGCAGCGAATTGCGGCATCCCCACCTGGTAGATCTGTACAGCCACCGCTATGGGCGTCCAGGGAGGCGGGGACCGCGTGACCTGGGCCTGGCACGACTGTCTGGCGACGGCCGCAGCGATGGGAGCACGATTCTCTACCTTGCGCTGGCCTTTGAGCCAGGGCCGACCGTGGCGCACCTGTTGCGCCAGCGGCGGGGCCGATCCCTGCACCCGACCCTGGCGGCGCACATCGCTTATCAGACCGCCCAGGTCCTGCGCCACCTGCACAGCCATGACCTTATCCATCACGATGTTAAACCCGCGAACATCATCCTGCGCCCCACGCGTGGCATCGCCGACGTCGCCCTGATCGATCTGGGATCGGCGGAGTCGCTGCGCGCTCCACGTCAGCGCAGCATCTACGGCACCCGGCGCTACCTGCCCCCGGAACGGTTAACCGGCAGCGGACCGGAGACGCTCACCCCGCACATTGACGTATACGGCCTGGGGCGCACGCTGGAGGAAATGCTCACCGGGGCGCCGGAGGACCGAGGCGGCGATCCACCACACGGGATCGCCGTCGGGCAGGTGGGACATCAAGGCATTTCCGCCGAACTCGCCCGCCTGGTGCGCGACGCGACCGCGCCCTGCCTCGCGCAACGTCAGCGCCTTGTGCCCACGATGCAGACATTTATCGAGCGGCTGGAAGCCACCCCGGAGTTTCGCTGGCGACGGGCGCGCGCGCGAGCGTGAGCCTGCCGGTGACAGGCGCGCGCCTCGATCACCCGCGAGGCTGTTCGGGCCGAGGAGCGTTCACTATCGCTTGCGCCATGCGGGCGGATAGTATACAATCATGACCATGCCAGTCATGATCAACCTTACCAGCGCCGAGCATGGCGGCGTCACCCCGTCGTGCGGCACCGGCGAACATAGCAGTTGTGGCCCTGACTGCGGTTGCGGCTGCCCGTATACGGGCATGGTGGAGCGAGGCCGCGTGGAGTTGATTGCCGAGGTGGAGTCGCGCTACCCCGGCGAGTGGCTCGCCTTTGTCATTCCCCCTGGCGAGGATGAGTACGCCCCGGAACGGGGCATGCTCGTCGTCCACAGCCACAACGACCAGGAGGTGTGGGAGGCGGTTAGCCGCGTCACCTTCAACCAGGTTGTCCACGTTTACTTCAACGGCCCGCTGGAGACGTATCTGGCGTGGATAGATACGGAGGCGCCTCAGACCTCATAGCGAGGCCTTGCCCTTCCCGCTCCTCGACGCTGCTGCCCGCAGGGTTTTCGGGGGAGTTGCACCCCTCCGAAAACTCCTGCTATGCAAAGCGTCGTCGCAGGCGCAGCGAGTTGCTCACCACAAACACCGAACTAAAGGCCATGGCGCCCGCGGCGAGGATCGGGCTGAGTTGCCAGCCGGTGAAAGGGTAGAGCGCGCCCGCAGCCACCGGTATCAGCAGCACGTTGTAGATAAAGGCCCAGAAGAGGTTCCAGCGAATGGTACGCATGGTCGCCCGGCTCAGGGCGATAGCCTGTGGAACTCCGCGCAGGTCGCCGCGCATGAGGGTGATATCGGCGGTCTCTATGGCCACATCGGCGCCGGCGCCGATGGCGATGCCCACGTTGGCGCTGGCCAGAGCCGGCGCATCATTGACGCCATCGCCGACCATGGCCACGACGCGGCCCTCTTCCTGCAAGCGATGCACTTCAGCAGCTTTGTCCTCAGGGCGCACCTCGGCCAGTACGCGGCTCACCCCGACCTGAGCGGCGATTGCGGCGGCGGTACGGGCGTTATCGCCGGTGAGCATCACAACTTCGATGCCCTGGTCGCGCAGCTCGGCGATGGCCGCCGCGGAGGTGGGCCGCACCGTATCGGCTACGGCAATCACTCCCAGGGCCACGCCGTCGGCGGCCACGACCATCGCTGTCTTGCCCATGGCCTGCAAGCGCTCTACCTCGGCGGCCAGGGCGTCCAGCGCGACGCCGCGCTCGGTCATCAGCCGGGGGGCGCCTACCAGCACTGTCTGGCCGGCCACTTTAGCCTCGATGCCTGCCCCGGCGATGGCGGTGAAACGCTCCGGGGTCGCCAGGGCCAGCCCGCGCTCACGAGCAGTCCGTGCGATCGCCTCTCCGAGCGGGTGCTCGGAACGGCTCTCCGCCGAGGCCGCCAGCCAGAGCAGGCGCTCTTCCGCACCGCCCTCGACCGCCACGTCCTCGGACTGTCCTCTGGCTGCGAACGCGGCGCCATTGCCGGCCACCGGCGACGGGAGGGCGTCCGCGACCACTTGCTGCGCCTCCAATTGCTCAGCGGATCCCGCACCGTGCGCCGCCGCCAGCGATGGGTGCAGCGGGAACTGGCGCAGGACCACCACGTCGGTCACGGCGGGACGGCCTTCGGTAATGGTGCCGGTCTTATCGAGAGCCACGGTCTGGATGTGGGCAGCCCGCTCGAGACTCTCGGCGTTCTTGATCAGGATGCCCCGTTCGGCGCCGACGCCCGTGCCAACCATGATCGCCGTGGGGGTCGCCAGGCCGAGAGCGCAGGGGCAGGCAATGACCAGCACGGCCACAGCGAAGAGCAGCGCGCGGGTAAAGCCCGCGTCGCCGATGAAGAACCAGGCGGCAAAGGTCAGCAGGGCGATGAGGATCACCACGGGCACGAACACGCTCGCCACCCGATCTACCAGCCGCTGCACCGGCGCCCGGCTGCCCTGGGCCTCCTGCACCAGGCGGATGATCTGGGCCAGGGCCGTCTCCTTGCCTACACGGGTGGCGCGCATCTGGAAACTGCCGCTGCGGTTGAGCGTGGCGCCGATCAGCGTATCGCCCGGCTGTTTCTCGACCGGCAGACTCTCGCCGGTAACCAGGCTCTCATCCACGCTGGAGGCCCCGCTCACCAGCACTCCGTCTACCGGGATCTTCTCGCCGGGGCGGACGATGAGGATCTCGCCGACCCGCACGTCGGCGACCGGCACATCAACCTCCTGGCCGCCACGCACCACCCGCGCCGTTCTGGGCTGGAGGCTCATCAGCGTTTTGATCGCCGCGCTGGTGCGGCTCTTTGCCCGGGACTCCAGATACTTGCCTACGAGAATAAGGGTGATGATCAGCGCGGCGGTCTCGAAGTAGACGTGGCCAGAGGCCCCGCGCAGCATCAGGCCGACACTGTAGAAGTACGCCGCCGAGGAACCCATAGCGACGAGGGTATCCATATTGGCGGCGCGGGCCTTGAGGGCCTTCCAGGCATTGATGTAAAAGTCGCGCCCGCTGAAGAACTGCACCGGCGTGGCGAGGATGAGGAAGATCCAGTTCCACAGGTCATAGAAGGCGGGATAGGCGTGGCCCATCTCTGTATCCGGCCCCATGACCCGTTCCATCAGTTGGCGGGCCTCAAGGGCGCGGCCAAAGAGCCACGGCTCGATCAGGCCAACATCGCGAGCCATGGACAGGACGAAGAGCGGCAACCCCAGGGCCACGCCGACAAGCAACTGTCGCTGCTTGCGGCGCACCTCGGCGGCGCGGGCAGCGGCCTCCACGTCCTCAGGGGGGACGCCGATCTCAGAGGGCGCAATCACCCCATAGCCGGCCTGTTCGACCGCGGCGCGCAACTCGGCGTAGCTCACCGAGGCTGGCGAGAAGACCACGCTGGCCCGCTCGGCGGCCAGATTGACGCTGGCGTCGAGTACGCCGGGGATGCGCTTGAGAGCCTTTTCCACCCGGGCCGAGCAGGAAGCGCAGGTCATGCCGGTGATCGGCAGCTCGATGCGTTCGGTGACCACCCCGTAGCCGGCCTGCTCCACAGCGGCCTGCAACTGTTGGGGCGCCACGCTGTCCGGGTCGAAGCGCACGCTGGCCTGCTCGGCGGCCAGGTTCACCTGCACCTCGTGCACGCCGGGCAGCTTCGCCAGGGCCTTCTCGACCCGGCGCACGCAGGAGGCGCAGGTCATGCCGGTAACGGGGAGATGGATCTGTTGTTCGGCCATAGGTTCGTTTCCGGGGTTAGCCGGAGGGGCCATGGCCCTCCCGGCCCCCTCTCAGGTGCAGGGTTTTTCAAGCGAGAAGGGGTTTTCGGCATTCCAATGCGCTTACGATCCTCACGCCCCCGCCCCCTCTCCCGCGAGCGGGAGAGGGGAGAGTCGGGCGTCCCAATGCCCCGGATAGCGCATGCGACGCAAGGATGTGCTGGAAAACCCTACCCCTGAGAGCCCGACCCCTCCTGTCTGATCCGCCGTGGCCCTAGGCAACCGGGCGAACGTCGTCGTAGCCGGCCTCTTTGATCGCGGCGATGATAGCCGCGGCGCTCACCTGGGGATCGTGCTCGACGGTCACCAGCTTGCTGCCCAGATCCACCACCACGGACGACACGCCGCTGAGCTTGCGCACCCCGGAGGTGACGGCGGCGACGCAGTGCTGGCACGACACGCCGGGAACGAGGTATTTGTCAACTTGCTGCATGGCTCCACTCCTTACACGATGCCTACAGTTATACCGCGATTGCCGCCTATCGCGCAATAACTCCGCAGAGCGGCGCAGAACCGCGCCGCGCAAACCGACAGGGGACTTCCATCTACCGAAGACGTTCTCGCTGCAAAGAGCGCGGAGAGGCGCAGAGGATTGCAACAAGCCCCTTCGCGCCCTCTGCGGTAAGCCCTGACCATTGACGTATCCCCCGCCCGGCATTAGAATAGCGCCAATTTCCGCCAATGATTGCCGGACTGCCTATGACAACGCAGGACTGGATCGGGCTGGGGGTCTCATACGCTTACGCGACCGGGTTGCTCGTTCTGGCTGAGGTGATCCGTCGCTGGCGCGGCTATCCGCAGGATTTCACCCGCAAGATCGTCCATATCGGCGCGGGCATGTGGGTCTTTGGCGTTCTGGCCCTGTTCGACACCTGGTACATCGGGATCATCCCCTTCGCCTCGTTCATTGTAATCAACTATTTCTTGTGGCGCTACAAGGTGCTGCAGGCGATGGACGCTCCCGATAGTTCGCCCGGAACGGTCTACTTCGCACTCTCGATCACCCTGCTGTTTCTGGCACTCTGGCGCACAAATTCGCCGGACGACAAGGGCTACATCGCCGCTGCCGGCACGATGGCCATGACCTGGGGCGACTCGATGGCAGCAATCATTGGCAAGCGCTTTGGCCGCCATCGCTACAACGTCGCTGGCGGCACACGCTCGTGGGAGGGATCGGCGGCGATGTTCGTCGCCGCGGCGATCTCGATGTTCCTGACGCTTGTCCTCGTGCCCGGCTCGGCCCTGGGTCCCCTGACGCCGCCGCTCACATCCGGCGCCGCCATCGCCGCCACGCTCACAGGTGCGCTGGTGGCGGCGGTCGCCGAGGCCTTCTCCCCCGCGGGCACCGATAATCTCAGCGTCCCCCTCCTCGCGGGGGCAGTGGTGTTCGGAGTCGTAACCTTGTTCGGGTAGAGCGGGAGGCTTCCCCCGCTGGCGCCGGCACGCTGAGCAGGTTTTCTGATAATTGCCGCAGAGCACGTGGAGAGCCGTAACATTCGGTTCGGGCGGCGCACCACTGCGTCTCGGCTGCGGCTGAAGGACATCACCAACGGTAACAGACGACTGACGCGCCCTCTCCTCCTCGCCAGCCCTGCTGTTTCGCTGTCGTAATGGTCCTCGAGTAGAATAGCCCTGCTGTCGGTCCGGACAATCCGACCGACCCGGCCAGGCAGCTATCACCCAGCGCAGAGATATGGCCCCCGCAGCCCGGGCCAGAGAGGATCGCGTGGAAAGTCTTCGCATTCCCATCCTGAAAATTGGCGACATCTTGATCGCTTCGATTCAGGTCAACCTGCACGACGCCTCGGCTGTCCAGTTTAAAGATGATCTGCTCCAGAAGATTCATGCTACACGCGCCAAAGGGGTGATTATTGACCTTACGGCGCTGGATCTTGTGGACAGCTTCATCGGGCGCCTGATTGCCGACATTGCCGCCATGGCCGGCTTAATGGGCAGTCGCGTCGTTATCACGGGTCTGCAGCCCGCGGTCGCCATTACGCTCGTCGAACTCGGACTCGAACTGCCACGCGTGATTACCGCCCTGAACCTCGAAAAGGGGCTGAGCGTGCTGCAGCGGCTTACCGCGGAGAGCGGCGATGGGGCAGCCTAAATCAGCGGTCATTCGCAGCGACCTCGACATCGTTATCGCCCGCACAATGGCCCGCGATATGGCCAAAGCCCTGGGCTTCAGCGCGATTGACCAGGCGCGCATCGCCACTGCGGTGAGCGAACTGGCGCGCAACATCTACCTCTACGCCGGCACCGGCAGCGTGACGGTGTACCCGGTTGAGAAGCATGGCCGCAAAGGGATCGAGATTATCTGCGAAGATCAGGGGCCCGGCATCCCTGATATTGACCTGGTAATGCAGGACGGCTACACGACCTCGCGCGGGATGGGCATGGGGCTTCCGGGCGCCAAGCGCCTGATGGACGATTTTTCCATCCACTCTCAGGTTGGCGTTGGAACGAAAATCGTCCTGCGCAAGTGGCGGAGTTGACGCCTTGCGGCGCTTCGTCCATCGGGGAGGGGGAAGGCTCTCAGGTGTAGGGTTTTTCGAGCGAGAAGCGGTTTTCGGCATTCCAATGCGCTTACGGTCCTCACCCTCCCCTGCCTCCCTCTCCCGCGCGCGGGAGAGAGGGGAGCTGGGCGTCCCAATGCCCCGGATGGCGCAAGCTCGCGTCGCAAGCGCCGGAAAACCCTACACCTGAGAAGAGGGGGAAGGGTGGCCGAGGGGTGATGGGAACAGGACGGGTGCACAATGCTATGCAGAACACGGATCGCCCTGGTTTTCACTTCCAAAGACGCGTCGGAGGCGCCATCAAAAGCGCGCACCGCCGCGTTTATTCACAAGGGGGTGTGCTCCCCGCCCTGGCCGCGAAAGGAAGCGTATGCTCAACCTGGACGATCACCCGCACCGGCGCTATAATCCGTTGATTGACGAATGGGTTGTTGTCTCGCCCCACCGCACGAAACGCCCCTGGTTAGGCCAGGTGGACCCTCCTCCCTCCGATGACCGGCCACCTTATGACCCGACATGCTACCTCTGCCCTGGCAATGCCCGCGCGGGCGGGGTCATCAACCCGGCCTACACCGGGACATTTGTTTTCAATAACGATTTCGCCGCACTAACTGTTGATGAGTTTTCTGGCGAAATCGCCACAGGTTATGCGGATGGAAGCCCCCTGCTACGGGCAGGGCCTGCGCGCGGCATCTGCCGGGTCGTATGTTATTCGCCCCGGCACGACCTGTCGCTGCCCCAACTCTCGCTTGCTGAACTGCGGGCCGTGGTTGATACGTGGACGGCCCAGTATGAGGAGCTTGGGGCGGTCCCCTGGGTGCGCCACGTGTTGATTTTCGAGAATCGCGGCGCGATGATGGGGGCCTCGAACCCGCATCCTCACGGCCAGATCTGGGGCACCGAGTTCCTGCCGGTGCAGTTCGCCCGCGAGCATGCCTCCCAGCAACGCTACTTCACCGCCCACGGGCGCGATCTGCTGGGCGATTACCTGGCGCTGGAACTCGAGCGTGAAGAACGGCTCGTCTGCCGGAATGCGCACTTTGTCGCCCTGGTGCCTTTCTGGGCAGCCTGGCCCTTCGAGACGATTGTGATTGCCCGCGATCCGTTGCCTTCCCTCGCCGCCCTCGACTCCGCCGGGCGCGACGGGCTGGCGAGCATCTTGAAGGAACTGATTACGCGCTACGACGCTCTCTTCCAGACCGCCTTCCCCTACTCGATGGGTTTCCACCAGGCGCCCACCGATGGAGAGCCGCACCCCGCCTGGCGCCTCCACGCCCACTTTCTGCCGCCGTTGCTCCGCTCGGCTACTATCCGCAAGTTTATGGTCGGCTTTGAGATGCTCGGCGAACCCCAGCGGGATCTGACCCCCGAACAGGCCGCGGCGCGCCTCCGTGCCGTGTTCTGATTTTGGATTTTGGATTTTGGATTGGGTGCGGGACGGCTGGACGTGGTCAAGTGCACCACGAAATCCAAACTCTCAAATCCAAAATCCAAAATTCACCAACACGGGGGCGCGTTGATCGCCGGGCGCGTGGGCGGGATGTCCAGGGGGGCCGCAGCGGCCCAGGCCGCGCTGACGGGCAGCGCAGTGAGACGCAGGTCGCTTAGCGAGAGGCTGAGACGCCGGCCATCGGCCACGTTCTCCGCCAGGCTCTCCAGGGTCAGCGTCGTCTGGCCGGGGGGGAGGATCAATCGCAGGGCGATGCTCCGATCATAAGGCGCTGCGGGCACAGTTAATTCGATCAGGCGCTGGTCACCCAGCCGGACCCGCACGGGACGCGGCGCGCCGTAGGCGGTTGCGCGCCAGCTCAGCATCACGACCGATCGCTCCCGCGCCAGCAGCAGCAATTCAGCGCGCTCGCCTATCCAGCGCCAGCGCCGCGCCCCTTCGCGCTCGGCTTCGTACCAGCCCGTGCCCGGCACCACTACGGGCCGGGCCGCCGCCGGGTCCACTGCGTAGATCTCGCGCATATCGCTCAGGCTGAAGCGGCTGATGCCGGGAACAGCGAGTTGCTCGCGCAGCCGCCGCTGATCCACACGCGGCAGTTGAGTGAGATCCAACACGACGAAGCGCGTGCCCAGGCTGGCCAGTTCGGCGGCGGGGTCGAGGGGCATAATGTCGGCGAGCGGCTCGGAGGCCAGCCACAAGTTGCGGGTCGCCGAGGAAGCGGCGACAATCGGGTAGAAAGGTATGCGGGCCAGGTAACCGCCCATGATCGGTCGGCCGTGGCAGATCTGGTTGAGCAGGCCTGCGCTGTCATTGAGACGGGGGGGCAGATCGAGCACCGCGCCCGGAGCGGGATCGGCGTTGAGGACCAGGCTCTCCGGGGCGGCGCGCAGGCGCATCAGCGGCCAGGGCGCCACCAGGCTCTCAATGACCACCAGCGCCGCCAGGACAGGCGCCCAGCGAACGGCGCCCCTACGCTCAGAGGTAGGGTTCTTCGAGGGAGAAGAGGTTTTAATGCGCTGATGACCCTCACCCCCCTGCTCCCCTCTCCCGTGCGCGGGAGAGGGGGGAACCGGGTTTTCTGAGGCCCCGGATGGGGAATGCAAGACAAGGATGCGCCAGAAAACCCCGGACCTGAGAGCGGCGCCCATCCTCCCGCGTTCGGTCGCCGGCGCGCGCAGGGCGGCAATGCCCAGGGCGACCAGGACCGCGACGGGGATGAGCATGAGGGCGACGAAGATCGCCGGGCGGCTGCTGTTGCGGAAGGGGCCAAAGAGGTCGAGGAGCAGAAAAGGCCCTGGCACGGCGCTTTCGGCGGCCGTGAGGCGCAGTTGCGGCCCCATCGCCAGCAGCAGCATCAGCAAGGCCAGCAGCGCCCAGGGCCAGGCCTGGCGCCAGCGTTGCCAGAGGGCCACTCCGATAAGGATCGCCACCCCCAGCCCCAACCCCGCGCCGCCCTCCGGGCCAAAGGGGTGGCGCCGGCTCAGCCACGCCTCGGCGGCGCCGCCCCAGAGGGGGTGGCGCACATTGGGGGCCAGCAGATCCACCAGCGCCACCGAGTGGTAGACCTGGCGCATGTACCAGTCCTCCAGCACCGCCGCGCCCAGCCCGCCAGCCCAGATCACCAGCGGGAGCAGCAGGGCCGCCCACAGCCCGCCAATGGCGACTCCGCCGAGGAACGTGGGCCAGCGCGCCCCGCGCGGCGCGAGCAGGGCGGCAAGAGTCACGTAGAAGACCGTGTAGACGGCCGCATAGAGGCCGTAGTACTGGCTGGCCAGGGTGGTGACGACAAGCGCCAGGGACGCGCCGGCCACGCTGGCGGGCGCGGGGCGGGCCAGGGCGCGGGCCAGCAGCAGGGCGTAGAGGGCCAGCCAGTGGGTGGCGATCAGTTCCAGCGGCCCGCTCCACACCCGCTGCACATGGTAGGGGGTGAAGACGAAGATGAAGCCCGCCGCCAGGGCCGCGAAGCGGTCGAGGGCGAAGGCGCGGGCCAGGCGATAGGTCCAGTAGCCCCCCAGGCCAAACGAGAGCAGCACGACAGTGTTGAACGCCGCCACCGGACCGGCCAGGAGCAACACCGGCAGCGCCAGAAGCGCGTTCGGCAGGCTCAGGGTCTGGTAGAGCAGGTTGAGGGTCGCCGGATGGAACAGCATCCGGGTGACGAAGGGGTTCTCGCCGGCCAGCAGCGCGCTGCGGGTCCACCAGAGGTTCCACACGCCCTGGGCGGCATCCACCGGCAGGTCGCCCTTCTGGATGACGCTATCGCCCAGGTGCAGGGCCAGGGGCCAGGTGAAGAGCACCCCCAGCAGCAGGTAGCCCAGCAGTACGCCGAGGCGCCAGCGCCACCCTTCCGGGGGCGCCACGGCGGCGAGGGAGGAGAGCCTCTCAGGTGTAGGGTTTTTCAAGCGAGAAGGGGTTTTCAGCATTCCAATGCGCTTACGGTCCTCACCCCCCCGCCCCCCTCTCTCTGAGCGGGAGAGGGGGGAGTTGGGCGTCCCAGATGGCGAATGCGACGCGAGGATGGGCCGGAAAACCCTACACCTGAGAAGGGGGGAGAGAGGGGATGAAATGGCACGTCTCAAGTTTCAGGATGCGCCTGGGCAGGAAGACGATCAAGAATGGCCTGATACACACGCCGGGCACAGTCACGAATCAGGAGTATCGGATCGTCTTGCATAGATCAATTTTCCTTCGCGCACAATTGTTGCAGGAAGCGACGCGGGCAGATGGAGACGTTCATCAAGCATCTTCCGCGTCCAAACCAGGACATCTACGGCTGTTCCGGCGCCGCGAAGGGCTTGATATGCCAGGCGGCTGCTACGGCGCTCAGGCGGCGCATTATCGTTTACAATCACCATCACATCATAATCACCGTCCGGTTTCACATCACCACGCGCCCGTGATCCAAAGAGAAAGATCTGCTCTGGCTGATAGGCATCTCCAAGGCGTCGCACTACCTCCGCAAGCACGATCATCTGGCAGAGCAAGGGGGATGTCGCGGGTCATTGCAGCACCTTGGAATGAGCGTCTAGTCCATTATAGACCTTTGTAGGGCTTTGCCGCACATTGCCGTAATGACAAAGGGTTTGCCTTTCCGCAATCCGGAGGGGTTGCGCTACCACTCTTCGGCCACCTGCCGCAACTCCCGCCGAGCAATCAGTCGATCATAGAGGGCTTCGAGATGGACGGCCAGGGTCTCGGCGCTGTAACGGGCGAAGGCTTCGGGGCGCCCGGCGGCGGCCAGGCACGCGCCGAGGGTCCGGTCGCTCAGCAGGCGGATGATCGCCGCCGCCAGCCCCTCCACGTCGCCATAGGGTACGAGCAAACCGGTGCGTTCGTGGGCGATGATCTCGTTGCCGGCGACCACATCGGTGGTGACGACCGGCGCGCCGGCGGCCAGGGCCTCGATCAGGGGGATGCCGAAGCCTTCGTAGCGACTCGGCGCGGCCATCACTGCGGCCTCGTGCAGCAGGCCAATCTTCTCCGCCTCGCTCACCGGCCCCATGATCGCCAGCCGATCGGCCACGCCACCCTCGGCGGCGATGCGGCGCAACTCGAGCTCGCCGTCACGATTGTGGCTTACGAAGACGAAGCGCGCCTCCGGCACAGCGCGGACCACCAGGGGCATGGCCCGCGCCAGCAGGTCGAAGCCCTTGCGTGGCACCAGTTGCCCGATGAACAGCACCAGCGGCGGGCGCGCGCCCACCGGCGGCGGCTCGTCCTCGTAGACGCGCAGATCCACGGCGTTGGGCAGCACGCTGACGCGCAGCGGGTCAAGCCCCAGGCGCGCCAGCAGATTCCGTTCGGCGCGCGATAGGGCCACGACGTGGTCCACCCACAGCAGCGGCGCGTGAATCAGGTAGTTCCGCGCGGCGCGGCGCGGGTGCGCGCCACGGGCGAGGCGCGCCGCCAGGCGGCCCGGCGTGGTGAGCACGTTGCGGTAGCGCAACGGCGCTTCCAGGGGCCGCTCGCGGTCGGCCACCAGGTCGCCATCGTGCAACAGGCCGTGGACGGTGAGCACAGTGGGGATGCCCAGCCGCCGCGCGGCCAGCACCGTCTGGAAGCCGAGCAGGTTGCGCAGGTGATGCAGGTGGATCACCTCGGGTCGATCCGCCCCCAGCAGGCGCAGCAGCGCCTCGGGGGCGAAAAAGCCCAGCGTCGCTGCCCGGTGCACCGGCACGTTGCCTGGCAGCCACTCGTGCCGGTGGGACTGGCCGGGGTAGCGTGGGTCGAGGTACTCGTGGGCGACAACGGCGTGCCCGCGGGCCGCCAGCGCCCGGGCCTGGAGTTGTTCGGGCCGGCTCGGGAAGGCGGGGTCGAAGCCGTAGGTGGTAACGATGAGAATACGCATGTGTTTTCTTACGTTCCCCTTCCTGGTGCGGCGCGGCGAAGTCGCGCCGCACCAGGAAGGGAAGATCTGGGCCTGCGGCCCCCGCAACCCCGCCAGCGGCAAAGTGACAAAGCAGAGCTCTGGCCCGGCGACTGAAGCCGCGGGCTACCGATGCGAAGCCCGCCTGCGCGGGCTATACCGGATTTTATTCTTAATCTACATTAGAAAAGAGGTTTTCGGAGGGGCCGCGCCCCTCCGAGCCTCCCCCGCGGCAGGGGTTCGGGGAAACCCGGTTTCCCCGCCTGTCATGGAACGGATGTTCTTGGAAGGGCCGAGCCCTCCCAGAGTCTCCTCCGCGGCAGGGGCGTAGCATCGTTGCTAAAATCCGGACACAGCCCAGGCCACTTCGGCAAGGCGGGCCTGCCCGCGCGCCGAGAGGTGGAAGTAGTCGTAGGGAGAGATGTCCGCGGCCTCCAGCGGTATATTAAACACCGCGCCGCCGTCGTGGCGACACCGGGGGTAGCGGGTGCATACCTCGGCGATCTGCTGGTTGTACTCGGCCACCCGCTGACGCACCCGTTCGCGCCGCGCCACGTCCTCTGGCGCGTCGGAGCGGGGCCGCGCCAGGGCGGTGGGGCAAACGTCGAAGAGAGTCCAGATCGCCACCGCGGAGCGATTATCGCGGAACAGCGGTACGAGCCGGGTCGGATCGGGAATGCTCAACACGAGGACGCGAGCGTCCGGAGAGCCTTCGGCCAGGCGGGCCAGGGCGGCGTCGAACTGCTGGCGGAAGGTTTGCACTGGCGTCATCGCCGCCTCGGTCGGCGCGCAGACATCGTTGCCCCCCACCAGGACAGCCACGTACTCAGCTTTGATGGCGTTGACTATGCTCATCTGCCCTGGCAGATCGCCCATGCGCGCGCCGATGCGCGCCAGGTTGTAGACCCTGCCGCTCAGGGCCGGGTTGCGCGTGGCCAGGCGCAGGGCCAGGCTGTTGACCTCCGGGCTGACGCCGGTGGCCCATGAGTAGGCGGTATTGTCGGCAAAATAGCGCGGCCCGCTGCCCACCGCGCTGGTCAGCGAGTCGCCCGCGGCGGCCATGGAAGCGGGCAGCCGCGCCTGGGCCCGCATCGGCGCGGAGCGAGTCCAGAATGTCAGGATCAGCAGGAGGATCAGGGTTCCCGCGACGATGACCCGACCGAGCGTTCGGGTGTGTGATGGCGCCATAGAACATTTCCTTGCCAGAGGCTGTCAGAGGGGTTTCGTCCTCCGACAGCCTCGCGGAGTACGTGTTCGCACTTCTCCTGGGAGCGAGGGCCTCATTAAGTATATAAACCGGTATTCGCCCTATGGTCCGGCGGCTGATTACTCTGTGAACGAAGTTTTTCGGCAACTCCGCCCCCTCCCTAACCCTCCCCCGCCGGGGGAGGAAGTCCGGCTCGTCCCCCCAACGGGGGGAGGTTGGGAGGGGGGCGGAAATGCAAGGAAACTTCGTTCACAGACTACTGATTAGTCTGTGCATTCAGTTTTCCGGTATTTCGCTCGCCCTGTCATGCTTCGCTCAGCATCTTCCGCCTCCTGGTGCGGTAGACCCCTGGCTCCACTCGGGGTGACAAACACCGGGAAACTTAGTGCACAGACTGCTGATGAAGATGACGAATAGAAACCGGTATTCGCCCTGCAGCTCGGCGGCTGAAGCCGCGGGCTATCGATGCGAAGCCCGCCTGCGCGGGCTATACTGGATTTATTTCTTAATGATCATCTTGCCCTCGAATCCCGACGAGGGCGGGACGCTCGCGCTTCCGGGTCCGGCGGGACGCCCGCGCTCCCAGGTCTGCGGGGTTATCCCAACTCTGAACACGTACCCTGCGGAGGGGCAGGGAGGTGAGGAAACTGGATTTCGCCACATCCCTCCAGACCATTCAGCAGCGCGTCCACAGTTCGCCATGGCGGCTCGCTCCGCGCGCCACTTCATCGTACACCGACTCGATGCGATCCGCCACCGCAGACCAGGCGAATTGCGCCGCCCAGGCGGGCGCGGCGGCAGCCATGGCGGCGCGGCGCTCCGGGTCGGCGAGCAGAGCGTTCAGCGCTTCGGCCAGGGCCAGTGGATCACGGGGGGGGACGAGCAGGCCGGTGCGGCTCTCGTCAACCACCTCGGGGAAACCGCCGAAGCGCGAGGCCACCACGGGCAGGCCGCACGCCTGGGCCTCAACCAGCCCGATGCCGAAGGTCTCGCTGGCGTGGCTGGTGGCCACCAGCAGATCAGCGCTGCGGTAGAGGCGCGGCAACACCTGGCGCTCCACCATTCCCAGAAAGCGCACCCGCTCTGCCAGACCCATATCGGCAGCAAGGCGCTCCAGGCGCGGGCGGGCCTCGCCGTCGCCGGCAATGGCGAACCGCGCCCCGGGCACGTGAGCCAGGGCGCGGATGGCCGTCTCGACGCCCTTCCAGGGTTGCAGGCGCCCGACGAAGAGCAGGAGCGGCGTCCGCGGGTCAGCGCCAGCGGCCGCGCGCCAGGCCGGATCGGCCGGGCCAGGGCTGAAGAGATCGGTGTCAATGCCGTTGAAAACGACCCGGGGCGCGAAGCCGTAGCGCCGGGCGACAGTCGCGGCATTAAAGCGCGAGCACGACACGGCGGCATCCACGCGGGAGGCGAGGAGGGTGTCGCCGGGGTAGAAATCTTCGCCGTGGCAGCCAAGGATCACCCTGGCCCCGCCGAGGCGCCGGGCCAGGAGCGCCGGCCCCAGGTCGTAGGGCTTCTGAATATGAATAACGTCGTAGCCCCCGCGGGCCAGTTCGGGCAGCGCGGCGACGGCCAGGCTGAGCCGTTCGAGCAGCTTGGCCTCGGCGTAGGCCCGCTGCAGCGGCGGCAGCGCCTGCCAGAAGCGTCGCGAGACGAAGGGAAAGGTCAGCACGCGCACGCCGGGGGCATGCTCGCGCCGCGGCCCCACCCCGCCGATGATTGTCACCTGGCGGCCCCGGGCGGCCAGCTCGCGCGCCAGATCCCACACGAAGCTCTCGACGCCGCCGTAGCGGGTGGTGGTGGTGAGATTGTAGAGGCAAATGTGCATACGCGGGAAAAATCAGGGTTTCCCTGGGAGGGCGAAGCCCTCCCGGAGCCTCCTATTGAGCGAGGGCATTGATCCTCACCCTCCCCCGCCTCGCTCCGCTCGGCGCCCCCTCCCTCTCCACCTACAGTGGAGAGGGAGGGGGCCTGGGAGGTGGGTGAGGACCAACTCACAACACCCTCAGCCACCAGCGTTTCAGCGGCAGGCGCAGGCGGGCGAGCTGGGCGCGGTCCTGCTCCTCGAGGCCGCCGAACAGGCGCAGGGCGACGAAAAAGGTCACCGCGCCCGCCAGAGCCAGGCCCAGCAGCCAGACCGCCTCCCGCAACCGGTCGGCCAGGGCAACCGTCTCAGGCAGCGGCGGCAGCAGTCCCCGCATGCCCAGCAGCGCCAGGGCCAGGAGCGCCGAGGCCGCCAGCACCCGCCCGGTGAAGCGCCAGGGCCAGCGCAGGCCCAGCAGGCGCACGCCGTTCCCCGTCACCCACAGCCCGGCGGCCACCCGCGCCAGGCCGAAGGCCAGGGCCACTCCCGCCAGGCCGAGGCGCGGCGGCAGCAGCCAGGCCAGCGGCGCCACCACCAGCAGGATTAGCAGCCGTGAGACGATGATAACACCCAGACGCTCGTAGACGATCAGGGCATTGTGGGCGGTGGTGAGCAGCGATTCGAGGAACAGGCATGGAACCAGCACCCACACAATCGTCGCGGCGGCCAGGTACTGCGGCCCCACCACCACCAGGGCCGGTTCGGCCAGCAGCATCAGCCCGACCCCGCCGGGGACGAACAGCAGCAGTTGCAGCCGCACCAGCGACTGGTAGGCTCCGTTGAGCGTGCCGCCCTCCCCCTGCCGCACCCGCGTGAACAGGGGCACCTGCACCCCCACCATCGGCGTGTAGAGGTAGCCCAGGGCCATGCGCGCCAGGGCCGCGCCCGCCGTCAGCACCGCCGCGTCGCTCACCCCGCCTGCCAGGTAAATGGCGAACGACGCGCTGGCCAGGAAGTCGGTCAGCGTCATCAGGAACGACACCCCGGTGTAGGGCGCGAAGCCCGGCGGCAGCCACGGCGCGCCCGGCGGCAGCGCGGGCGTTTCCGACGCCCAGGTGCGCTGTTCCAGCCACAGGCGCGCCACCTGCCACCCCGCCAGGGCCACGGCGATGGCCGGGGCCAGCACCGAGGCCACAAGCACGCCCAGGATGTCCCACACCTCGGGCAGGAGCAGAATGGCGGCCACGCTGAGCAGTTGCGGCAGCAGCCCGGCAGCCAGGGCAATGCTGTTCCAGGCCCGTTGTTTGAAGAAGCTGTTCAGGTAGGCCATGAACATGTCGTAGCACACGCCCAGGAAGAGCAGGGCCACAATCGCCCCGATCACCAGCCAGCCGAAGTCGCCCAGCAGCCCTAGCAGCCCGGCCCGGTCGGCGGGGCCGAGTTGCGGATCCTCCAGCACCCGGCGGCGCAGCGCGTCCAGGTAGGGTTCGCGGTACAGCGTCGCCAGACCGGCGGCGAGCGCGGCGAGCACGACCATCTGCAGGGCGAAGACGGCGGTGAGCAGACGCAGCACCGCCCGCGGGCCGCCAAGGCGACTGACCTCGGGGATGTACTTCGGCAGCGCCCGCGCCGTGCCCAGGTCTACCACCGTTCCCAGGCCATTGTTGGCCCCGCTAATGAGCGCCAGCAGCCCGTAGCCGGCCTGGGTGAGAAAGTTGAGCTTGACGATGGTTGCCAGCACCTCGGCAGCCAGGCGCAGGGGCACAAAGACCGTGTTCCAGACCACGGCCTTCGAGACCTGGGCGGCGAGCGAGGGCTTCCTGGCCCCGGTCGAAGACATGGCCGCTTACACCGATTCCTGTTGCATAGACTGCGTGCGCATCATCGCCAGGTCTTACTCGTCTGTGAACTACGTTTTTCGGTAACTCCGCCCCCTCCCCAACCCTCCCCCGCTGGAGGAGGCAGTCCGGCTCCTCCCCCAACGGGGGGAGGTTGGGAGGGGGGTGGAAAGGCAAGGAAACTCCGTTCACAGACTACTTACTCGGACGCCATATACGGCAACCCAAAACCCAAAATCCAAAATCGTATTACTGTTCCCAACGCACATCAAGGGCGCTGAAGACGACGCTGATCGGCCGGGCCGAGGAAGCGGCCTCCGGCTCGGCGGGAGCCCGGGCGGTCAGCCGGCGGACGCCGGGCGGCGCCAGCAGGCGCAGCGCCATCCGCATCTCGGCGGGCCGAACCGTCAGACGGGCGAGGGGCGCTCCGTCCAGGTCCAGCGCCAGTTCCCGCGGACGCAGGTAGCTCGCCACGCTGAAGTCGAGCGTCACCGGCAGGGGCGCGGCGGTAGGGTTCACCACGATGATCTCTCCCGTGTCCGCCATCCAGCTCCACACGCGGTCGCCCTCGCGCTCCGGCGGGTACCAGCCGGAGCGGATGAAGGCGAACGGCAGGACCGGCCCCTCGGGGGTCGCGTACACCCGGAGCGTCTCGTCAGCATACTCCGGGCTGGCGCCGGGGAACAGTTCGGCGATCACGCCCTCCAGGGCGCGTTCCGCCCCGGCCTCCAGGCGCGAGCGCTCCACCACGATATGGCTGATGCCATAGTAACGCAGGGCCGCCCGTCCCTCCTCCGGCGTGGCGGTAAGGAGCGGTTGCTCCGCCCGCGGCGCCCACAGCTCGCGCACGCCGGGGGCATAGGGCGGATCGTAGGGCGGCGTCCGGGCGAGGAACCCGCCCAGGATGGGGCGCTGGTGGCGCATCTGGGCCAGGAGGGCCTGACTGTCTTCCATGGGCGGCGGAAGCGCCAGCAGGGCGCCGGGGGCGCCGGCCAGCGTCGCGTAGTAGGGATGCGTCGCCGGGGTCCACAGCGGCCAGCGCGGGGGCAAGAACTCCAGTCCGATGGCCAGCAGGACCAGGAGGGGCAGCCAGGCGCGCCAGGCAGGGCCGGCGCGGGCCAGGAGCGCCCGTAGCCCCAGGCCGGAGAGCACCGCCAGGGCGACCACGCTGATCACTACGAAGTGGCTGGGACGGTGGGCCAGGTTGCCGCCGGGCAGCGCCGCCAGCGCGGCGTAGGGAAGGGGGAAGCCAGTGCGCCAGGGGCCGACTTGCAACGTGGGGCCGAGGGCCAGCACGCCCGCCGCGACCCCCAGCGCCGCCCAGCGCCAGGCCGCGCCGGGGTTGAGGCGCAGGGCCGCCAGGGCCAGCAGCAGCGGGGTGAGGCCCAGGGCCACGTTCCAGGCGGCGATGTAGGGGTGCCAGCCCTCGCCCAGGGCCCGCGCAGCTCCACCCCACAGGGGGTGCAGGTTGCTGGGCAGCCAGAAGTCCAGCAGGTTCGCCGAGCGGTCGGCAAGCAGGGCCATCCCCGGCGCCGGACCGCTCTGACCCAGCGCTCCGCGCAGCAGGGGCGGCAGGAGGGGCGCCAGCAGCAGCGCCGCCAGGCCGGCCGTCGCCGCCAGGCGCAGCGCCGCGCCGCCCAGCGCCCGCGAACCGGCGCGGTAGGGCAGCCAGAGCGCGGCCATGAACAGGCTGGCGATCGCGGCGAAGAAGAAGTAGTACCAGCTCGTGTAGCCGATCAGCGCGAGCAGGGCCCCGGCCAGCGCCGCGTCGCGCCAGCCGCCCTCCGGCGCTGCGGCGCGGAGCAGGAAGAGCGCGTACAGCGGCAGCCACTGCACCGCCGCCAGTTCTAGTTGCCCGTCCCAGACCTTGGTCATGTGGAAGGGCGCGAAGGCGAACACGCACCCGGCCACGAAGGCGGCCATCGGCTGCCGGGTCACGTGGAGGGCCAGAGCGAAGCCCCCCAGGCCGGCCAGCGCGAAGGAGAGCAGCACGGCGGCATTGTAACCGGCGATGGGGCCGAAGAGGGCTGTGATGGGCAGCGCCAGCAGGCCGTTGCTGCTGTTAAAGGTCTGCGTCGCCAGCGTGACGCCGGTGGGATGGAAGAGCAGATCGGTGAAGAAGGGATTCTGGCCCGCGGTCACGGCCCGGTGGAACCACCACAGGTTCCAGACGTTCTGCCAGCCGTCCACATTGGCGACAGGGCCGCCGGGGATGGCCGTCGCGAAGACCGGCAGCACCGGCGCCTGGACGAACAGGCTGAGGCCCAGGTAGCCCAGGGTCGCCGCCAGCCAGACCGACCCCGGCGCTCGCAGCGGCAGCGCCAGCCGTCCGGCGTGGTTCATGCGCCCACCCTGGTCAGCACCAGTTCGAACATTCCCACGTACCAGCGGCGCTGGGCGCGGTAGGCCGCCGCCTCCAGGCCCATGCGCCGCAGAACGGCGCGCACGGCCCGCCGGCTGGCCCTGCGGCTCACCAGACGCCCGGCGCGCAACTGCTCCTCACGCAGATCGCGCACGCGGAAGCCGAATGTCGCGCAGAGCCGCACCAGTTCGGGGTAGTGAAAGTAGTGCATCTCGCTGAGACGCTGCATATCGCGGAAGGCCGCCCCGGCCTTGCTGCGCCCCCGCGCGGCGATGATCGCCTCGGCCAGTGGGCGGGGCAGCCAGTTGACGCCCCGGAGGTGGTAGTGGGGGTCCACCCAGGCCCGCCGGTTGATCGCGGTGATCAGGGCGTGGCCGCCGGGCCGCAACACCCGCCACATCTCCCCCAGCACCGCCCGCGGGTCGCGCACATGCTCCAGCACGTCCCAGGCCGTCAGCGCGTCAAACGCGGCATCGGGCAGGGGCAGGGCCTCGCCCGCGGCATTGACCACCGGCAGGTGCAGCCCGTGGCGCGCCGCGCGCAGCTCGATGATGCGGCAGTAGGCCGGGTTGTACTCGCAGGCCGTCACTTCCGCGCCCCGCAGCGCCGCCGCCACCGCGAAGCCGCCCATGCCCGCCCCCAGGTCGAGCAGGCGCAGCCCCTCGAGCGGCCCGGCGACCTGGACGAGCATGGTCAGGCGCTCCTCCTGGTAACGCTCCTGGTTGATGCGCCGCTCGCGCCAGCGGTCGAAATCGCGCCGCCAGGCCATGTGGCGCAGCCAGGGGTCAATCGCCCGTTCAAGGGAGGCCAGGTCGGTTGTAGGGGTTGGTTCGATCACACCGGGTTATGCTGCTTGAGAAAGGCGGGGAAACCAGGTTTCCCCATACCCCTGCCTGCTGGAAGGCTATTGTACCACGGGGCGGACGCCTTGCCCCCAAGCCCTGCGCCCTCACCTCCCACCCCCAATCCAAAATCCAAAATCAAAGACCCATCACCTCCACCGCCCGCGCGGCGAAACCCACCTCGCGGTTACTGGCCGGGTCGCGGGCCGCCGGGGTCAGCAACTCCCAGCGGCTCTGGCCCGGCGGGGCCAGGAGCGCGACGCGGTAGCGCCGGAGGGGCCGGGCGAGGCGCAGCTCGGCCACCGCGCGACCGGCGTGCCGGATCGTCAGGGGCTGGCCCTCTTCGCGGCCCTCGGCCAGCAGGTCCAGCGTCACCGCTCGCGGTTCGGCCCCGGGATTGACCAGGTACAACTCGCTGCGCCCGGTGCTCCAGCGCCAGACCGTCTCGCCCTGGCCCTCGCGGCTGTTCCAGCCGGCGCCGAGGAAGACGAAGGGCGCGCAGCGGTCGGCGTACAGGGGCAGGCGGTAGGCGCGGAAGCGCGCGTCGTCGTGCCAGGGTTCGAGCGGCGCGCCGTTCAGCCGGGCTGCTACGTCGAGGACCGCCGCCTCCTGCTCAGGCGTCAGTTCCGCCGGCTCAAGCACCAGGTAGCGCAACCGGTAGTAGCACTGCATCACCGCCAGGGCCTCCGGGTCGAGGGCAACGATGTCATCGTCCGGCCAGACGCGCGTCTGGCCAAACTGGGCGGGCAACGGGCTGTAGACCAGGGTCGGATACACCGGCGGGCGCGCCACGTAGCCCCGCAGAATGGGCTGCCCGTGGACCATCTGGTGGATCAGGGTGCGGCTGTCGGTGCCCCGCTCCAGCGGCAGGTCCACCACAACGCCCGGCTCGGCGGCGATGCGGGCGAACACCTCAGGGCGCGGCAGGACGTTGGGCACGCGCGCCGGAGGCCAGAGTTCCAGCGCCCCCAGCGCGGCGACCGCCACGAGGAGCAGTGCAAAGCCTCGCGGCGCAAGGCGCTCGCGTAGCCGCGCCAGGGCCAGCGCGGCGAACACCGCCGCGACCGCGATGGTGATCACCCCGAAGAGATTGGGCCGCCGCGCCGTGCCGAGCAACGGCAGGGCCTGGAACAGACGGTAGGGCATAGGTAGCCCGGTGTCGTGGCCCAGCACGTGCAGGGTCGGGCCAAGCGCCAGCAGCCAGGCCAGCAGAGCCACCACCAGCAGGCGCCAGTGCCTGCGGCCATACCAGACCGCGCCGGGGATCGCCAGGGCCAGCAGGGTCCAGCCGGCAGCGGTGTAGGAGCCCTCGGTGATCGAGAGGGGGGCGATGCTGACCAGGAAGCGTTCGGCGGGCGCGGCCCAGAGGGGATGGCGCGCGGCAGGGAAGAACAACCCCAGCGCGTCGGCGGAGTAGCCCAGGGTATAGGCCAGCCACATCTTATTTGGCTCGCGCGGGAGGCTCTCGCCCGCTGCGCCCGCCGCCACGAACAGCGGCAGCGCCAGGGCGAGGCTCAGCGCGCCGAAGGCCAGGCAGCGCGCTAGCAGCGCCCGCGGGCGCCCCGCGCCGATCAGGCTCAGCCCGGCCCACGCGGCGGCGAAGGCGGCCCCCACCAGCGCCCAGTACCAGTCGGTGTAGAGCACCGCCCCGTAGGCCAGCGCCGCCAGCGGCAGCCCCCAGCGGTTCTGCCCGCGGCACATGTGCACGAAGGCCAGCATGAACAGCACCAGCCACTGCATGGTAACGAAGTTCAACTGGCCAGAGTCGAGCTTGGCGATATGAAAGGGCGCGGCGGTGAGCAGCGCCCCGGCCAGGAATGGCCCGGCCACCCCCGGCGCGAACGCGCGCGCCAGCCAGAAGCCGGCGTAGCCGGTCAGGGCCACGGCCAGGATCGCCGTCAGGTTATAGGCCGCCGTGGGACCGAGGACCAGCGTCACCGGCAGGGCCAGCGTCACCGCGAGGGGGTTGAGGGTCTGCAGGGCCATCTGCACCCCCTCGGGGTAGTAGAGCAGATCGGCGAACCACAGGCTGCGGCCCGCGCCCAGGGCGCGGGCGGCCCACCAGAAGTTCCAGATATTCTGCGGCGCGTCGGGCGTGTCGGGGAAGAAGAAGATCCTCTCGCCGCCGGTGAAGTACTGGCTGCCGATCGCGGTCGCTGCCGGCCAAGTGAGCCAGAGAGCCAGGAGCAGGTAGGCCAGGAGGAGCGGGATGTGGGGATTTTGGATTTTGGATTTTGGATTTTGGATTGGGGGGTGGGGCATGGTGTGGGATCCTTTGTTCTGCCATTTGCGCCATGCGGATGGCCCGCCAGTTGGGCCGTCGAGACGATGGGCTTGCCACCATCCACCTCCCCGGACCCACCACACCTATCACCAACCAAAAATCCAAAATCTATAGCGTTTCTCGAAAAGATTGACCTGCAATGACGGTGGCGCGAGTGCAGCGAGCCACACCGCTCAGTGTCCTCAGTGGCTCAAGCATTCCGGTCAGTGCTCTAAAATCGCCCTCACTTCTTCCTCAACAACAGCAGATCATCCTCCTCATGCACCACCGTCCACGCCGGATCGGCGCGCAGGCGCGCTACGATGTCGTTGCCCCGCGCGGCTTCGGCGCGCAGGCCGCTGGCCCGCAGGTCAATGAAGGCGTACTCGGCCTCGTCCACCTGGTGGTGCATCTTGCCGCCGGGGATGAAGTAGATCGCCTCGCGCGGCAGCAGATGGGGGGCCAGGAACGACGTTGCCGCCACAACTGCATCGGGAGGGATCATAGCCTTCATCCGCTCCATCAGCGCCACCCGCTCCGGGCGCTCCGGGTTGCGCAGGGCCGAAATGACCGGGTTCTTCAGCGGCAGGTTCACCAGCGCCACCAGCGCGACCAGAGCCGCCAGGGCGACCGCCCCCGCCCAGAACGGATTGGCCAGGCGCCCACGGGTGCGCTCCCACAGCCACGCCGCCCCGTAGATCGCCGCGATCACCATGCCCGGAATGGCCAGAATCTGGTACTGCTCGGTGATCACGTACTGATAGACCCGGTTGGAGAGCAGGTTGATCGCCAGGATCGGCGCGGCCAGCAGCAGTTCGCGCGGGGCGAACAGCGGCAGGAAGAGCAGCCCGGCACACATTAGCGCCAGGTAGACCAGCTTCGGCGGCTGGATCATGAACAGGAAGACCTCGACCGGGTGGGTCAGGATGTTCTTCACAATCGCCGGCAGGCTGCCGCCCAGGTGCAGGTAGTAACAGGCCTGCGGGCTGACCCCGCAGGGCCACATCTCGTTGTAATCGCGGTTCAGGTCAAAGGGAACCTCGACCCGTACCGGCTGGAACTCCGGGCTGTAGAAGCGCGGCGTGATGTAGGTGATCGCCACGTAGAAGTAGACCAGGCTGACAATCACCGGCACGACGCTGTAGGCCCAGGGCAGGCGTCGCAAGGCGGCGTAGATCCCGAAGGCGGTCACTACGAGCGCCGCGTCAGTGCGCGAGAGCATGGCCAGGCCCAGCAGCGCCAGGCAGGGCCAGAGCCGCCGCTGCTCCAGGAACCAGAAGGCCCAGAACAAGGCGGCCAGCCCGGGGATGCGCGGCTGGAACGGCGCGGCCATGGCCATGAACTGCGTCGTGGGGTAGAGCAGGTAGAGCGCCGCGAAACCCACCCCGGCCCAGGGATGCCCCAGCCGGTCACGGGCGATCAGGTAGACCGGGATGGCCGCCGAGGCCAGCAGCAGCGTCTGCACCACCACCAGGGTGTAGGCCGAGGGGACCAGGGCGTAAAACGGGATGGCCGGGAGAAAGCCCAGGGCCACATCCAGCCCCATGAACGTATCGGTAAAATTGTAGCGCGAGACTAGCAGAAAACGCCCCTGGAGCGTGCCCCAGATCGGCATGTGAAAGTCCACCATGTCGAAGCCGTGACCCCAGTAAGCGTACTTGTAGGACCCCGCGCCAATGATTAGCGCGCTGAACGCCAGCAGCAGCGCTGCCAGCGCCCGCCGGGGGCCGAGCCACGCCGGTAGAACCGAGGTGCGCGCTGCGACGGGAAGAGTCTGGTCGCGTAGCATCAGCAACTATCTCAACACGATTGCAAGCGGGTCTGGGAAACCCGCTTTCCCCCCGTCCCTGTTCCTCCACCGATAACGAAATCAGACCCTTCACTCATGGCCTCACCCCATACAAAATCCAAAATCCAAAATCTCAAATCCAAATCAGCCTACCACCGGCGACGTGGCGATCCGCAGCACCCACTGGTCCAGCGCGGCGTAGAGGGTGTAGAGCAGCACGGCGATCACCACCCAGCGCCCCCATGCCCACCGTTCCCAGATCCGGTCAGCATAGATCGCCCAGCAGACGCACATCACCGGGAGCATATAGAACAGTTGCTTGTCCACCATCGAGATGCGGTAGCCGGCGAACATGAACAGGGTCGCCACGCTCAGCCAGGCGGCGAAGAGCAGCCAGGGCAACGGCGCGCGGCGCAGGGCGAAGAACCCCGGAATGGTGAACAGCATGGGGACGGCAATGCCGTAGTAGAGGTAATCGCCCGGCCAGATGCGGTAATCGAGGTGGGGCACGTAGCTCCACATGTATTGCCCGAAGGGCGGCCGCACCACCCCCACGCTCTCCGGCCCCTGGGTAAAGACGGTCTTCATATACGGCACGGTCTGGGCGATGATCAGCGGGATGTACTGACCGTAGTAAATTACCACCGCCAGGGCCATCGCCACCCCCGCGGCGATCCAGAGGGGTATAAGTTGCGTGCGGAGGGCGGCCCAGGCCCCGCCCCGCAGCCCGTTCAACCACACCAGCAGCGTCAGGATGACCAGGAACAGGCCCATAAACACCCCGGTGACCGTGTACATCAGAAAGGTGATTAACAGCAGCACCGAGAGCGTCACCATGACCCGCCGCTCGCCCAGTCGCTCCCACCAGACAAAGATGATCGTGTTGCACACCAGGGTCAGCCACAGGCCGAAGGTGGTGGGGATGTTGCCCCAGGAGTGCAGCAGGAAGGCCACAGGCAGCGCCGCATAGGTCGCCCCGGCGATCAGCGCGCCGCGGCGGGTCAGACCTGCCTTGAGGGCGATGAGGGCGATCAGGACGATGCGCGTGCTGTCAATCAGGATGCTGAACATGTTCGCCGCCATGTCCATTGACATCGGGGTAAAGGCGAAGACGGTGGCGAACATGTGGAACCACGGCGAGTAGGGAATGACCGGACGGTTCTCGCCCCACTCGGCGGTGGGCATGGTGGTCTCGTTGAGCGGGCTGCTGGTGCCGTAGAGTAGCGGCAGGCGCCCCTCGAGGATCCACTGGGCGCGGGTCATGTGCCAGTTGACATCAATGGCCACAAAGAAGGGGTGCAGCGCGCCAATGGCCTTGAGCCAGTAGCTGACCATCACGAACAGCAGCAGCAGGCTGAGGAAGCTCCGCCCGGAGACGGCGTCGGCGGCGGGCGTATTGAGCGGGAACCCTGCCGCGCGGAAGAGCCAGGCCGTCAGCGGGCGCAGGGCCAGCGCGAGGGCCACGCTCCACAGGGCCAGCCACGCCAGCCGCGGCAGCATGAAGCTGCTCGGGAAGCGGTGGGCCATCAGCGCCCAGGCTCCCAGCAACGCGGCCAGGCCCACGCCCAGGGCCGCCCAGAGGTACGGAGGCGCGCGCCGCCGGCCTTCGGGCCTCCCGCCGACAATGAGGTGCAGGGTCGCGAAGGCCCCCAGCACCGTGACCAGGGCCAGTCCCAGGCCCCCAAGGGGCGGCACGACCGTGGCAAGCCCGGCGTTGCCCGCCGGGGCCACCGTGACCTGCGACACCAGCACCCCCAGCGGGCGCGGGTCGGCATAGGTATTGGAGCGCAGTGTGATTTCCAGTGTACCGTCGCGGACCAGGCTCGCCGGCGCCAGCAGGTGCACCCGGCGCGGCGCGGGGCTATCGGGCAAGCGCGCCAGGAGCGTGTCGTTGACGAACACCTCCGCGTTCACCGGCTGCCCGTCGGGGTGGGCCGTCACCATCGCCAGATCCAGCGTCCAGGCCCCCCGGCCCAGGTTGGGCAGCGTAATGCTGGCCTCCTCGCCGGACCAGCGGTAGGTCCGCGCGGGCGCCAGTTCCACCTCGCCGACGAGACCGGGCGGCGGGTCGGGGTCGCCTACCAGCGGCCCCACCAGGCTGAAGTTCAGCGTTTCGGCGACGCCCAGTGGCGCCGGTACTTTGGCGATAATGAAATCCGGGCCGCGGCGGGGCATATCCACGCGTTCGCCGTTCACCGCCACCGCCGCCTGGCGCAGCGCCTCGAGCGGCTGGCCCGGCGCGGCCCGCAGGGTGGCGATCCAGACCCCCTCGCGATGCCCCGGCACGCTCAACACGCGCGCGTCGGGCGGCCAGGCCACCTGCTCTGGCGTGCCAATAGCGTCAATCTCGCGCCCGTGGAAGCCGCGCAGAAACACCGCGTCGTGATCGCCGCCGAGATCAATGCGCACCACTGGACGAGCGGCGTAGGCCACGGTCAGCGCCAGCGAGGTCAGCAACGCCAGCCACAGATAGGGCCGCAGATCGCCGATGCGCGGTATGGTCAGGGCGGAGCCATGCTCCCGCGAGAGGGCCTCACCCGGAGCGGAACTGGTCATGGGTCTCCTCTACGTGATGTGGAGGTGTGGAGGGGTGGAGGTGTAGAGATGGAGAAACGCCGTCCAAATGCCCGCCACATTCAGGATGGAAAGGAGAATCGCCTCCACGCCTTCTCACCTCTCGCCTGCTGCTTTGTTCGCCGGATTGTACCAGAAGGACCGCGAATACGCACACGTGCGACGGAGCAACATCGCCTTTCTCCGAGCTTATTATTCTGTGAACAAAGGTTTTCGCTCAACCTCCACCCCCTCACCAACCCTTCTCAGGTGTAGGGTTTTCTGGCGCATGCTCGCGTCGCATGCGCCATTCGAGGCATTGGGACGCCCAACTCCCCCGCTCCCGCGAGCGGGAGCGGGGGGCGGGGGGTGAGGATCGCAAGCGCATTGGAATGCCGAAAACCCCTGCTCGCTCGACAAACCCTACACCTGAGAACCCCCCAAACCTCCCGCGCCGGAGGAGAGCATCCGGCTCCTCCCCCAGTTGGGGGAAGGCTGGGAGTCGGGCGGAAATGCCAGGAAACTCACTTTACAGACTGCTAACCAGCGCAGCGCATCATCACCATATCGCATTCTGACACCCACGTTGGCAATCCAAAAATCCGAAATCCAAAATCCCAAAATCCGAAATCGCGCTACGCCAGCCGCGCGGCAAACCACGCCCCAGTGCGCCGGAGGGTCTCCAGTTCAATCGCCAGCGAGACGTGACTGGCTCCGCGTACCACATGGAACTCGCCCCATCCCGCCGTGGCCGCGCGCATCGCTTCGGCGGCGCCCGCCGGGAGCACCGCATCGCGCCCGGCGTAGATCAGCAGCAGCGGCGGGCGCTCTGCTCGCGCCGCGATGCGACGCAGACTTCCCTGCGCGTCGAGAGCGTCGAAGAGGTCCCAGGTGCCGATGCGCGCGCGGATGCCGCTGGTTTGCCAGGCGCGCGCGACGTGGTAGGGCGAGCCGTCGCGGAAGAGGTGCAACAGTTGCGGTCGCGCCAGGCGCAGGGCCTCAACGATCTGCGCGCGCCGATATTCCTGCATGCTCATCCGCAAACGCGGCGGCGTCGCCCAGAGGGCCAGTGCGTCGCACGGCGCGCCCTCGGCCACCGCGCGCGCCGTCACCGCCCCGCCGAGGCTCATGCCCAGCAACCCCACGCGCGGGTACCGCTCCCGCAGCCAGCGCGCCGGTCCCGCCACGCTCTCGATGATCTCCGGGAAGGACTGCGGGCGCGGACTTTCACCGTGGCCGTCCAGGTCAATCAGCAACGTCGCCAGCCCCTGCCCGGTCAACTCCTCGACCAGCCGCCACGCATAGAAAGTCTTGTCACAGCCCGAGCCATGGGCGACGCACACCGCCCCCCTGGCGCCCGCCGAAGGCACGATGTGCAACGCTGGCACCGGCCCGTGAGCCGCCGGCACATCCAGGCGCGTTACGTTGTAGCCGGGATGCGCTCCGGGCAGCAGGGCGCGTTTCGGATCGAGCCGCCGCCGCCGCAGTGTCGCCAGGCCCGCCTGGAGGGCCAATCCTGGCAGGAGGGTGAGCGCGAGCGCCCGAGGTCCCGGTCGCCCGGCAAGCCCCGACAGCGCCAGGAATGGCGCCCCGACGCCGCCGCTCCAGCTCAGTCCCCGCAGGCCGGCTACGCTTGCCAGCCCTTCGAAGACTCCCAACCATACTCCCAGCGCATTCAGGCAGGATAAGCGCATTGCGGTGTCTTGCGGCGCAGATTGCAAGTGTGACGTATGTTCCTTCAACCACCGGCACATTGCCATCGCAACGTCCGCGTCCGACACCCCGAACAGGCGGCGACCGTGGCGGCCCCGCCCGACCCCGGCAGCAGGGTCAGGGTCGCGCGGGTATCGTGCAGGACGTTGCGTGGCACTCGCGGATCGCGGCAGGCATGGAACAGACGCCTCATTATGTTATACTACGGCAGTAAACCCTGATGTGAACACAGGCCGTGCATGGAGGATTTCAGACGGCTGCGCCCTCCCGAGAAAACACTCTACCATCCCGCCGTTGCGCGGCGAAGCCGTATCGACTGAGCGGTCCATGAACAAAGTTTCTCGGCAACCGCTTGCCCACCTTCCGAAGCCTCCCCCGCCGGGAGAGGGAGTGCGGCTCCTTCCCCCGGTGGTTTAGGGGCGGACAGAACACCCGAGCGAACACCGCCGCTACCGCATTGGGACGGCTCCGAGCACGGCTCTGGCCTCCCCTCTCCCGCATGCGGGAGAGGGGCAGGGGGTAAGGGTGAAACAGCGCATCCCAACGCCATGAATCACAGCTACGCTCATGCGTTCTGTCCGCCCTTAAACCCCGGCGGAGGGAGGCTGGGATGGGGGTGGAAGGGCAAAGAAACTTTGTTCACCGACTACTGAGCCTCCTCTCAGACGCTGTTTGACAGCCCGGAACGAACCTATGTCTCTTCGCACCCGCCGGCGCGCGACGCCGCGACATACGTTGCAACGCCTGCGCCATACCAGCCGGCTTTACGCCGTGTTGAGCCACGTTGGCGAGGCGGTGTTCCACGCCTCTGGACGGGACGAGTTGTTTGGGATGGTCTGCCGGATTGCCGTTGAGCAGGGCGCCTTTCCGCTGGTCTGGGTTGGGATAGCCGACCCGGTCACGGGAGAGGTCAGACCGGTAGCCGCCGCCGGTCCAGCCGCGGCCTACCTCACCGAGGTCAGGATTACCGTTCGCCCCGAACCGGAAGGACAGGGACCGACGGGAACGGCGATTCGCGAGGGGCGTCCGGTCATCAACAATGATTTTACTGCCACGCCTTACACCCGGCCCTGGCACGGCGCGGCCCGCCGCTTCGAGTTGCGGGCCTCGGCGGCTTTTCCTCTGGTGGTCCACGGTGAGGCGCTGGGCGCCCTCAATCTCTACGCCAGCCGGCCCGGATTCTTCGATGTTCACGAGGTGGCCCTGCTGGAGCGGGTCGCCGGCGCGATCGCCTTTGCTCTGGAAAAACTTGCCGACGAGGAGCAGCGTCGGCTGGCCGAGCAGGCCCTGCGCGAGAGTGAGGCTCGCTATCGCCGGCTAACCGAGCAAGCCACCGATCTGATCTATCGCATTCGTCTGCGCCCCTCCTCCGCCTTCGAGTACGTCAACTCCGCCGCCGCCACCCTCACCGGCTACACGCCCGAGGATCACTACGCCGACCCCGAGCTGGGCCTGAAGCTGGTGCATCCCGATGATCGGCCGCTCCTCCTGCGTCTCACACAGGATCTGGCGCTGCTGGCCGAGCCGATCGAGTTGCGCTGGATCCGCCGTGATGGCAGCCTGCTCTGGGTTGAACAGCGCAATGTACCGATCCTCGATGATGCGGGCAATCTGGTGGCGATCGAAGGCATCGCGCGTGACATTACCGACCGCAAACTGGCCGAACAGGCGCTGCGCGAAGAACGCGCCCTGCTCGAAGCCCGGGTTGCCGAACGCACCCGCGAGTTGCAACTGGAGCGCGACCGCACCCGCGCTATCCTCGAGTCGCTGGGCGAGGCGGTGATGGTCTTTGATACCGATGGCAACCTGACCTACCTCAATCCAGCCGCCGCGCGTCTGACCGGCGCGAACCCCGAGGCCCCCGGACGCTGGTGGGACCAGCAGCCGGGTGAGGGCAAGCTACTGCTCGCCGAGTTGCGCGCCGCCGCCCGTAACCGACGCGCCTGGCAGGGCGAGCTGCCCTTCCGGCGCGCCGATGGCGCCCTGTACGACGCCGCGGTCACGGTGACGCCCCTGTTCGCACCCGATGACTTCGAGCAAGTGATCGGCTTCGTTAGCGTGCACCGCGACATCACGGCGCTGAAGAACGCCGAGCGGATGAAGGACCAGTTTGTATCGAATGTCTCACACGAACTGCGTTCGCCCACCTCGCTGATCACCATGCTCGCCGGCAATCTGGAGATGCTCTACCACCGGCTCGACGACGCGCGCCGCCTGGAGGTGATCGGCGAGATCCGCAAACATGCCCGCCACCTGAGCGACCTGATCGGCGGCGTGCTCGAAATCTCGCGGATCGACAGCGATCAGATCGCCACCGACCGCCAGGCGCTCAATATCGCGGAACTGGTCCTGCAGGAAGTGTCGCACCTGGCGCCGATCGCCGGGCGCAAGACGCTGCGCCTGGACGCCGACGTGCCCGAGAGGCTGCCGGTTACTGGCCATGCTGGCCAGATCCGGCAGGTGCTGCGGAACCTGCTCACCAACGCCATCAAGTATACGCCTGATGGCGGGCGCATCACCGTCACGGGACGCGCCTTCAGCGGTCCAGCCTCAGGCAATGAAACCTGCTGGCCGGGCGCCGCCAGGCTGCCGGAGGGCCGCTGGGCGGCTATCGCCGTGACCGACACCGGGATCGGCATCGGCGCTGAGGACCTTCCGCACATCTTCGAGCGTTTCTACCGCGTCCGCTCGCAGAGTGAGATCCCCGGCACCGGCCTCGGCCTGCCCATCGCCGCCGAACTGGTCAGGCGCCACGGGGGCATCCTGGAGGTTAGCTCCACCCTCGGCCAGGGGAGCACCTTCGCCGTCTACCTGCCGATGACGGAGGCAGCATGATGAACGCGCCAGCCCGCGTCCTCGTGGTTGACGACCAGATTGATCATCTCAATGCGGTCGAGATGCTCCTGACCGGCTTCGGCTACCAGGTCGTGCTGTGCGCCAGCGGCACGGAAGCCCTGGCCCGTCTCGAAAGCGAGCCGGTTGACCTGATCCTGGCCGACGTAGCAATGCCGCAACTGAACGGCTACCAGTTGCTCGAAGCCGTGCGCCGTCAACCTCGCTGGGCCCACATTCCCTTTGTCTTTCTCACCGCCCGGGCCCTCGACAGTGATGTGCGCTACGGCAAGGCGCTCGGCGCCGACGACTATTTGACCAAGCCGGTGCAGCCCGAGGATCTGCTGGCGGTAGTGGAGGGCAAACTGCGGCGCCACAATCAACTGGCGGAGGCCGTGGCCATAGCCAGGCCCGCTGTGCCTTATGAAGAGATCCGCGTGGGCCGAATCCGCATTGATGCCGGCCATCACCGAGCCTGGCTCGATGGCGAGCCATTGACCCTCTCGGTTAAGGAATTCGCCCTGCTGGCGGAACTGGCCCGCCGGGTCGGCGAAGTCCTGCCTGCTACAGCCCTGGTGCTGGTCACCCATGGCCTGCGCACCGACGACGCCGACGAGGCCCGCGAGCTGATCCGCCCCCTTATTCGCTCTCTCCGCCGCAAGCTCGGCGATGCGACTGATGAACCGGGAGCGATTGAGACCGTGCGCGGTCTCGGTTACCGTATGCGCGAAGCCTGAAGGCGCACGAAACTTCCCGCCATTTCCCCGCAACTTTTCATTGAGTCCCCGCCAGCGCCGGGTAGCATAATCGTGGGGGCGTTTGCCAGCGCGTTCGTCTGGCAGCGTCGCGCGATCAATTCTGTGCGTGCGAAAAGTGACGGAACCCTGTGCAAGCTCCAGATCTCGGAGTAACACCCCTGCTGCGCGCGATCCTGGCGATTGACGGCAGCTTTGTCCCCTCTGGCGAGGGGTGGAACCATCTCCTCGGCTGGCGACCGGGCGAACTGGCAAACAGCACCTTCATCGAGCGCGTACATCCTGATGACCAGGAGGCGGTGATCGCCGTCATTCACGCCGTCTACGCCGCCGGTGCAGCAGCTGAATTGTCTTGCCGCTATGCCCGCAAAGACGGCAGCTACCTCCGGATCTCCTGGCAGGCGGCGCCGCGTCCGGGCGGCATCGAACTTGAGTTGACCGGAAGTCCCGTTACGTAGGGTTTTCGCCCCGCCAATTCCCCGCCAGCCTCCCGCCAATGTTCACTGACATCCGCTCGCCTTCCTGCTACGATTGCATCATCAAGATCAACGCTGATCTTCACCTGGCCGGAACAGCGACTTTCCGGCCTTACAGGAGCACACAGGTCGCGCGGAGAACAAAGCTATGGTGACCCAGGAAGATGTGCCGACCCAGCCTGGCAAGGTCCGCGTTACCTTTTCGCTGCCCGCCTCGATCTGGGCGGATAGCGTGAAACTTGCCGGTGATTTTAACGATTGGGACGCCGCCCCGATGCTTCTGCGCCGCGATGAGAGCGGCTGGAGTATTACCCTGCTCCTGGAGCAGAATCGCCCCTATGCCTACTGGTACCTGGTAGACCAGGAGCGCGTGAGTGACTGGAACGCCGATGGGTACGTCATCGGCAGCGATGGCGCCTGTCGTTCAGTGGTGATCCCGCGCCCCGCCTCCCGGCGCGGAGGTTTGGAGGGCCCGCGGCTCTCCACGAACCCGCTGCTTCCCACCTATGGCGTCCAGGAGGCCCGCAGGCCCCTGTGAGATTTCCCTTCTGGCACGGCGCGGCAAAACCGTGCCGTGCCGGAAAGGGGCTGTCGAATGAGCCGCGCCCCTCCAGGCCTCCCCGATACAGAAAAGCACTGCCAGAAACTGCTACAATAGAGGCAGGCGCCCGATAGGGCGCGTGGATTCGGGTCGAGAGCCTGCCAGCGGTGTACGACGACACCATCGCCGCCATTGCAACTCCGCCCGGCGAAGGCGGGGTAGGGATCGTGCGCATCAGCGGGCGCGAGGCCTGCGCCATCGCCGGGCGGATCTTTCGCCCGATCCGGCCGGGTCCCCTCCGCCCGTATCGTCTGCGCTACGGCCACGTGGTCGATCCCGCTACCGGCGCCATCGTTGACGAGGTGCTGGTGGCCTTTATGCGCGCGCCGCACAGCTTCACCCGCGAGGACGTGGTGGAGATCTCCTGCCACGGGGGGCCGCAGCCGCTCCAGAGCACCCTGGCGCTGGTTCTGGCCGCGGGGGCGCGCCTGGCCCGCCCTGGCGAGTTCACTCTGCGCGCTTTTCTCAACGGGCGGATCGATCTCTCGCAGGCCGAGGCCACCCTCGACGTGATCCGCGCCCGCACCGCCGCCGGGCTGGCTCTGGCCCAGGCCCAGTTAGGGGGCTGGCTCGCCCGCGAGGTGCGCGGCGTCCGCGCGGCCCTGCTGGAGTGTCTGGCCTACGTTACCGTGGTGGTGGATTTTCCCGAAGACGAGGTTGAACCGCAGGACCTCGGCCCATCCCTGCGCGCCAGTCTGGCCACCGTGGAGCGTCTGCTGGCCGGAGCCGAGCAGGGCATCATCTACCGCCAGGGGGCGCGGGTGGCCATCGTAGGCCGGCCCAATGTCGGCAAGTCCAGCCTGCTCAACGCCCTGCTGCGCGCCGACCGGGCCATCGTCACGCCCGTTCCCGGCACCACCCGCGACACGCTGGAAGAGACGGCCAACCTGGAAGGCATTCCGGTGACCTTGGTGGACACCGCAGGCATCCATGAGAGCGCCGACCCGGTCGAGCGACTGGGCATCGAGCGGGCGCGAGCGGCCCTTGACAGCGCCGACCTGGCGCTGCTGGTGCTCGACGCGGCGCAGCCCCTCACTTCGGGCGACGCCGAGATCGCCGGACTTACCGTGGAGAAACCGACCATCCTGGTGTGGAACAAGATTGACGCTCGCTCCGCGGCGGATGGTTCACCCGAGACGCCATTCGCCCATCCGCGGCTGCTAGGCAGCGTTGCCACCTCGGCGCGCACCGGCGCAGGCATTGCGGACCTGGCCCGGGCCGTGGCCGCCGCGCTCCTGGGCAGCGTGCCGCCCGCCGCCGCCGAGGCCCGCCTGGTCAGCAACCCGCGTCACCGCGACGCCCTGCGTCGCGCCGAAGAGCACCTCCGCGCCGCCCTGGAGGGGTGGGAAGCCGGGCATCCCACCGATCTCATCGGCGGCGACCTGACCGCGGCCCTCAACGCCCTCGGCGAGATTACCGGCGAGACCGTGGGCGATGACCTGCTCGATGTGATTTTTTCGCGGTTCTGTATTGGGAAGTGATCTTTGATGTGAATACGGGGCAACCGGGTTGCCCCGCGCCCCTGCCGGTTGGGGCGCCAGGCGGCCCCAGCGCCGCTTGGAGGAGGGCGGGGCAATCCGGTTTCCGCGCGTCCCCGCCGCTGGCGCGCCAGCGGCCCCTACAGGCGTTCCAGCCACGTGAGGAGCGCCGCGGCGGTGGCCGCGGGGGCCTCGAGCATTGGCATGTGCCCGACGCCCGGCAGCATGACCAGGTCGGCGTCGAGCAGGGACTGCAACTCGCGGGCCAGCTTCGGGGGCGTCATCCGGTCGGCCTCGCCGCAGATCACCAGCGCGGGGAGGCGCAGCGTCCCCAGGCGCGGGCGCGCGTCCCAGCCATCGCAGGCGGCGAAATCGCCCTGCAGCACCGCCGGGTCGCACTGCCGGAACTCGGCGGCCGCCGGGGCGCGCAGGTGCGCCGCTGCTCCGGGGTAGATCAACTGGACCAGCAATTCAATGGCCGCGTCGGGATAAGTGGCAAGCCCCTGGAGCAACTCCGGGGCCACCCGCAGGCGGGCGCTGGCGCCGATCAGCGCCAGGCCGCGCACCCGATCCGGCGCGGCCAGGGCCGCCTCGAGGGCCGCCGCGGCGCCCATCGAGTGACCGGCGAGCACGGCCCGGTCAAGGCCCAGCGCATCAAGCAGGCGCAGGGCGACCCCGGCATACCCGGCGATGGTGGTATACCCCGGCGGCGCCGAGCGCCCGTGGCCGGGCAGATCCGGGGCGATCAGCCGCGCCGTGGCGCCCAGGGGGGCGAACAATTCGCCCCAGTGGCGGTGCGTGCCCCCGGCCCCGTGGAGCAAGATGACCGGCGTTCCTTGCCCGCGTTGGGCGTAAAAGATCCCGTCAATTTCGGCCATTGCGCGTAATCCTGCGGCGCGTCCCGGCGTGAAGGAGATGGGGAAACCAGGGTTCCCCACGCCCCTGCCGCCGGGGGCGTCTGGCGGCCTCGTCGTTGCCTGCAGGAGGGTGGGTGACCCAGGGTTCCCCATGTTCTCAGGTGTAGGGTTTTCCGGCGCATGCTCGCGTCGCATGCGCCATCCGGGGCATTGGGACGCCCAACTCCCCCTCTCCCGCGCGCGGGAGCGGGGGGCGGAGGGGTGAGGATCGTAAGCGCATTGGAACGCCGAAAACCCCTTCTCCCTCGAAAAACCCTACACCTGAGAAGGCTCCCCATGCCCCTACCGTCAGGGATGCCTGGCGGCCCCAGCGTCGCCTGGAGGAGGGTAGGGAACCCGGTGTTCCCCACGCCTCTGCCTGATGGGAAGGTCCCGAAGGGCGAAGCCCGCCCACGCCACCTCCTGCTGCGACGGCGCTCTACTTCCTACCCCATCGCCTCATCGGCGGCAGCGGCCAGTTGGAAATCCTTCTCCGTCAACCCGCCGGCATCGTGGGTGGTCAACGCCAGCGTCACTTTGTTGTAGCGGATATCCACATCGGGATGATGGCCGGCGGCCTCGGCCAGAAAGCCAACCTCAACCACGAAGGCAATCGCTGCCGGGAAGGTCGGCAGTTTGTAGGTCTTCACGATCTTCTCGCCACGGCGCGTCCAGCCACTCAGCCCCTCCAGTCGCGCCGTAATCTCCTCCTCACTGAGCCGGGCCATGCCTCACTCCTTCTAGATGCCAGCCACTCGCGCGGCCGCGCCGCGCATCACCAACGTGAACGCGGGGAAAGGGGGCTTCCCGGCGCCCTGGCCCACCACGGTGCCAGGAAGCCCCGCCACCGGTTGGAAGGCGAGGAAACCAGGTTTCCCCATACCCCCGCCTGACGGTTGGGAGGGCTTCGCTCGCTGCGGCCCTCCCACCAACTGAACTTGCCGGTATGTAGAGAGTATACACGACCTGGCGAAAGATGATGCGACCAATCTGGCGGGTGTGCGGCGGAACATGGCATCGCCGCTGGCATACGGGCGTGGTGAAATCCGCCCCGCACATCGGGAAACGTCGCCCGGCGGGTGGTCGTAGAGACCACCCGCCGGGCCGTCTCTACCTACCGTTGCAACCTTGGCAGGTAGACCTCGAGGGAAGGCGGCGGCGCTGTGTTGCTCGGATCGCCCAGCCAGAGACGCCCGTGACCAAAGCGCGTATCCCGGCCAGGCGGCCCCATATCAATCGCCCGGCTGGTCAGAAAGTAGGCGACCTGCGCGGGAGTATAGCCAGACAGGGCGCCGCGCACCAGCGCGGCGGCCCCGGCGACGTGCGGCGTGGCCGACGACGTGCCATTGAACTGCTGGCCCGGGGTTGTGCCGTAGGCGCGAGTGTCAACATTGGCAAACGCCGCCAGATCCGGCTTGAGCAGGCCGCCATTCAGCGTGCCGCCCGGGCCGTTGGTCGGCCCTTCCGAGCTGTACGGCTCCTGGGGGAAGGGATTGCGCGCATCCAGCGCGGCCACGGTGATCGCCCCGGGCGAGTCGGCGAGATCGCTCAGGCTCCGCGCGGGAACGTTCAGGCGCAGGGCGGGAACGTTAGCTACAAACAGGTTGAAGTTCACATCCGCGCGGGTGGCCCGGTAACGTTGAATGACCACGCCGTAGGCGGTTGCGGCGCCCGAGGTTTGCGCAACCGCGAACTCGGTTGGCCGCTGGTTCGCGCCGCCATTTTGAAAGCTGTCGCCTCCAGTGCTGACGCGCTGCCAGGCGCTACCGTTCCAGCGCACGATCGCCAGGTCATAATCCTGGTTCACTGGCGGGGCCCAGTTATCCCAGCGGAGAAAGGCCCTCAAAGCGTAGCCGGAAGGGATCGCCGCACACTCGCCACCTGGTTGAGGGGCAATGCAGTTGATCTCGACGCCGGAGGCAAATTCGTGCGCGCCATCGGAGTCCGCATCAGCAAAGGTTCCACCCCAGTGCTCCAGGCGCTGATTGCCGGCGGCGGTCACCCAGACGATGCCGGCACTGCGCGCCCGCGCCACCTCGCTGGCCAGAAAGCCCGTGCCATCGCCTGGCCCCAGGTTGTAGAAGCCGATCGAGGAAGAGATCACCTGGATGCCGTTCTGAATGGCATAAGTCACCGCGCGTTGCAAATCCAGAGCCGTGGCAATGCGCAGCAGGTACAGGCTCGACTGCGGGGCCATGTCGTAGATGATCTCGGCGCAGGCGGTGCCGTGGGGGGTGCCGCCGCCGATATCGCCGGTCGAGGCGAAGTTCTGCGCCACTACGCTGGCGGGCAGATCGGTGCCAAGCAGGGTGGTATAGCCTTGAAAGCCGCCATCAATCACCGCAATGCGCACCCCGGCGCCGCGAAAGCCAGCGTTGTGCCAGGCAGCGGCATTCGTGTGAGTCACGCCCACGGTCGTCCGCGCCCCGGCCTGCAGTTCACCAAAGGTCGTCAGGTAATCGGGGCGACGCACGTAGGCGATAGCCGGATCGGCGGCCAGGGCGCGCAGGGCGCCGACCGGCGCCAGGGCCTGGATCTGGGTGTTATCCATGCTGGTATAGACCACCCGCCCGCCAACGGCCTGGATCGCCTGCTGAGCGGCGGCGACGTTCGCCGCGTCTACTTCGGCTACGACTTCGACCAGGTCGCCGTCAACCTTCAGCCCGGCGGCCTCGGCCATGCTCGCCAGAGCCGCGCCGGTGGCGCCCGCGTCGGCGAGCGTCGCCAGCGCCGAGTCAAGGTTCGGATCGCGAGCCGACCTGGCATCCGGTTCCTCAGCCGGGTCGAAGCTGAAATGATCGGGGATAATAGTCGCCAGCGTGGTGGTATCAAGCGAAACGGGCGGCTGGCTCCCCTGGGCCAGAAGCTGGCTCGCCAGCGTCAGCACAGGCACAAAGACCGCCAGCAGCCTGACTGCTCTTCTTCCGGTCCCCCCCAGCAAGCGTGCCATTACCGTTCCTCCTTTTCCAGGACATACTTGCTCAGGAATAGCGTAAAGCCCGCAGCAGACCGCAGCGGGAAACCCGGGTTATCCAGGACCCGCCACCAGGGGCGTGTCGCAGCACAACCCGCAGGTGGACGCAAAGAGAATCAGATATTCCTCGTTTTTCTGCCAGATGGGATGAGATGAAGCAGCTTACGGACGTGTTGGAGCAGCCATATCGGGAGGACGCACAGCAGCAACGTTCGGATCATTCGCCAGACGGCAAAGTTCGCTCAGGGGTACAAGCGCCTGCGCCAACTGATCGGTCTGGGCGGTAAGGGTTGCGTCATACTGGTCAAAATCCACCGAGGCGGTAACAGTAACAAAGACGAGCACCCGGCCCTGATCATAGGGGATATTCGATGCAGCGGCGACGGCTGCGGGATCGTTTGCCGTGGTGAGGGCGTAGAGGACCGGATCTAGCCGCGGACAGGCCGACGGCCCGCCTTTGTCCGTATCGCCTGTGGCGCCGCCCGGCGGTATCGTCGGCGTGACCGGCGAAGCTGTCGGCGCTGGCGCGCCACCTTGCGGGACCCTGCCACACCCGGTGAACGCAAAGACGCTCATCAAGATTAAAGCGGCCAGTAATAACAGGCGCATGATTAAGGTAGTTTTAAATCCAGGTAAATATCGTAATTATTCATCGAATGCTAGGCCATTATATTGCGAATGAAGATGGGTGTCAATAGCATCATAAGGAGTGTGTGTTCAGACTTACCGCAGAGCAGGCAGGGGCGCTCGGAGAATTGGCTTTTTACAACCCTCGGCGCTCTCTGCAGCGAGTACATATGCGGTAAACGTGCACCCACTTTCCAGGCAATTGCTTTGACGCCGCAGCGTCCCTGAGCTATAATGCCAGTGGGCCGGTAGCTCAGGGGTAGAGCACCTGACTTTTAATCAGAGGGTCGTGGGTTCGATTCCCACCCGGCTCACCAGCTTTTCAGGCTTTCTGATGCGGCGCGGAGATCGTCAAGGTCACCGCGCCGCATTGCCATGGAGCCATCTTTGTAGCCAGGCTCGCTGGACGGTCAGGGGCGAGCGTGGACGACAATGAAGAGGGGGGATTAGTCAGCTCTCAGGCGTAGGGTTTTTTGGCCCATCCTCGCGTCGCATTCGCCATCCGGGGCATTGGGACGCCCAACTCCCTCTCTCTCCCTGAGCGTTTAGGGGCAGACAGAACGCATGAGCGCAGATGTGATTCATGGCGTTGGGATGAGCCGTTTCACTCTAACCCCCTGCCCCCCTCTCCCGCGCGCGGGAGAGGGGCGGCCAGCGCCGTGCTCGGGGCCGTCCCAATGTGGTAGCGGCGATGTTCGCTCGGGTGTTCTGTCCGCCCTTAAACCGCTGGAGGAGGGAGTCCGGCGCCTCCCCCAACGGGTTCTCATGTGTAGAGTTTTCCGGCGCATCCTCGCGTCGCATCCCCCATTTGGGGCACAGAGACGCCAAATTCCCCCTCTCTCTGAGCGGGAGAAGGGGGCGAGGGGTGAGGATCGTAAGCGCATTGGAATGCCAAAAACCCCTTCTCACTTTAAGAGCGGCGCCTCTCCCCGTTGGTGGGAGGTTGGGGGGAGGAGCCGGACTCCCTCCCCCAGCGGGGGAGGGTTGGGGAGGGGGCGGAGTTACCGAAAAACTTAGTTCACAGAGCACTGATGAACGTTAAGAACATATTCCGGTATCGCCGAACGCTGCGGGCTAAAGCCCTGCCTGAGGTCACGAAAGCCCCTGCGGGGCTTCCAGGTCCTGAGCGAGGGCTTTAGCCCGCAGCGCGTGATGCTGCCAGAGGGATGATGGTGATATATCGGATTCCTTTCTTAATCTTCATAAGCCCTCGCTGAGCGCGTGAAAACTCCGCAGGGGTTTGTGCCTGATCTGCGCAAGGGCGGTACGTGCGCAGATGGACGGTGGAGCGCGCCGGGGAACGGCAAGGATGAGCCGTATACGTCAATTCAAAATCCAAAATCCAAAATCCAAAATGGATATCACTCCCAGCACCGCCCCGTCTTCACGATCGCCGGCGCCAGCGCCGCCACCGCCGGTTGCCCGCGGCGCTCGCCGAGCGCCACGATCCGCGGCGCCGGCGCGGTGAGATCGCGCAGCAGCGCCGGGCGACCGCGGCGGGCGAGGCGGCGCGGCGTCTCGGCGAAGCGATTCGGTGGCTTCGCCAGATGCTGCGGCGAGGCGCGGGGCGAGGGCGGCGAGCTCATTGGCGCGGTTCCTTGGACCCGCGCATACCCTCGGACCACGGCGAGGAAGGTGAAGCCAGCGAGCATGGCCGATAGCCGCCTACCCCGAGCAAAGAAGAAAGACTCAACGATGCCGCGCGGCGTCTGGGCGCCTGACCCCGACAGAGGGGCGTGAAGGTTCCGGAGGCGGTCAAGCGGCGCACCGAAGCTCGGCTGCGCGACGTCGCCGCGGCGGAGTTCGCCGGGCGCTATACGCGCCTGGACGTTCGCTTCCGCGGCGTGTTCTGCTACGTGGACGCCTATACCGAACCTGAGCCGCCAATCGTGGTCCTCAATCCGCCGGATTCGGCGATCGTCCCGAACAGCATCAGTCGTGGGCCTCGGGGTTCTCCTCTGGCTGGCCGCTGGTGCGACGGGGCGCCAGTTGCACCGAGGTCATCATCAGCACCGGCTCACCGCCCTGATTGATCGTGGTCGTCCGCAGCTTGACGACGCCTCGCTCCGGTCGGCTCGCCGAGAACTGCACCGTAAGCACCTCGACGACAGCGGAGAGCGTATCGCCGGGGAACACGGCCCGCGGCCAGCGCAAATCAGTAATGCCGAGCCGACCAGGCCGCCAGCGAGTTGCAGCTCGCTTGTGACCAGCAGGCGCATTGTGAGTGCAGCCGTATGCCAGCCGCTGGCCACGAGGCCGCCGAACACGCTTGTTTTTGCGGCAACGGGATCGAGATGAAAGGGCTGGGGGTCGAATTGCGCCGCGAATGCCGTAATCGCTGCGGTGTCGACGGTGAGCGTTCCCGTGCGAAAGATGGCGCCGGGAACCAGATCTTCAAGGAAAAAGGGTGGGGGTGTCATTGAACCTCCATTGCTCATTAGCGCGTTGGTAATGGATAAGCGCTGATAAGACCACGCAACAGCGCGCGCAGGCGGGCGCTCTCTGCCGCGCCAAGGATTGCGTCGAGCTCGGCGTTAAATGCAGCAATGGCCTCCTGCAAAGGCGCCTGAAGCTCAGCGCCACGGATGGTGAGGGCAACCAGGCTCTCTCGGCGATCCGTGGGGTCGGGGCTGCGTTCCACGAGACCGAGGTGGGCGAGGCGGTCGATCAACCCGGTGATGCTGGCGCTGTCCAGGCGCAGGCGGGCGCCCAGGGCCGCACCGCTTTGCGGGCCGTGTTCCCACAGCACGTGCAGCAGGGCGTACTGGGTGGGGGTCACCCCAAAGGACTCCAGGCGCGTCCGGGCCACGCTGTTGACGTGCTGATAGGCCTTGGCCAGCAAGAAGATCAGGCACTCCTCAAGCGCAATCACAGCGGCTCCTTCTGCACAGGCGACAACGGCGAGAATGATAGAATATAAGTATCTTGTATACAAGCTATTTCAAGCGGACGCATATATTCGCCTGACTCTTCCGTATCCCTTTGAGACCCTGACGGACAAGCTGCTGCGCCTTCGGGGTCGTGCGTTTCTTGCTCGTTGTCGCCGATCGGCTACGTCGCTCCGTGACGCGGTCCTGCCGCCGTACCCACTGGAACCGCTGCGGGCGAGTCGTCGTTCCCTGCCTTACGGTCCCCCAACAGCGCGCCAGGCTCGGCGCGTGGCGCATGCCAACGGCGCGACGAGCACGGCTCGGGTCTGCGGCCAGGGCGTCAGTGAGCGCACGATCCGCCGCGACCGGCCGTTCCGCTGCGGGACGGCCCACCGTGAGGCGCTCAAGCTTAACGCGGCGCTGATCACGCGCGCAACCACCCGTCCGGCTCGGTCGACGCCTCCCCCGAGGACATCCTCGTGACCTGGCATATCGTCGCGGCCGGCAAGCTGCTGGATGGGGAGATCCTGGATAATCTGATCCTGTTAAAAGGGCGCCGGGTCAGCCTGCGCGAGAAGGATTTGGGTTTCAGCAACGCCTGAACACGTACACCGCTGCGGCGGCCTGCGGGCTGCTGCGGCGGGGTTGTTTTGCATTACCCGGATCGTTACACAGGCATGTTATCATCCTCGCAGAACCTCGCGCTCATGCTCTATTTTGCTACAATGACCACTTTCCGTTACGCTCGACAATCAGCGTGTGGGCATTCGTGAATGGAAGGCCGGACCAAACTGGTCGCAGGACTTCCACAACAGCGTCTATGCGAAGGGAGAAGCTTCACTCGTATCTGGTCACACTTGGGGTAACAAGTAGAGCCTGAGAGCGAGAGTCTCCCGCCCTCATCAGGATTCGAGGGCAAGATGCCCTCGCTCCCAGGAGGGTGCGCGCGCTGGCGATCAGCACGCGCACCCTCCTGCCCGACTACTGCCCGCCCGCCCTTGCCCCGCTCGTCCGCCAACTAGGGGAGACACCCTATCCGGCACTGATCTTCGACGACTTCTGGTTCGACCACGCGATCAACGGGACGCTCTGCAATGTGTTCGATATCCAGCGTACACCCATCGCGGGCACGACCCGGCTGCGCCTGCCCGATCTCTTCTACCAGCGCTGGGAGATGTGGCACAGCATCGGCATCAAGATCCCGCGCGACTCACCGCTGCGCCAGGGCTACGCGCTCAGTCACGCCTTCTTCCTGCCGCTGACGCTGCAGGCCTTCTTCGAGGACCCGCGCATCGCTCCCCACCTCTTCGGCGCGCCGATGCGCGCGCTGCTCGCCCGCCTGGGCGACTCCGCCGACCGCGAGCGCTACCACGCCTTTGGCCGCGCCTGGTACCAGGTGACGGCGCTGATCACGCCGGACGCCTCGGCCGATCTGCTGTGCATCATCACCTACCGCGGGCAGTCGCTCCCCTTCAAGCTGACCATCCCGAGCCAGGTGCAGTTGCGCCAGCCCGGCGGCTACACCACCACTTACGCCCTGGCCGTCTGGCTACCCGACAGCGACCATACGGCGCGCGTAGTCGGCGATCTGCGCGACCCGGCGATCTACTATTCCGCCGACCACGACGCGGCGCGCCAGTTCTACCTCAGCGACTGGCTGTCCACTGCGGCGGCACCTTGATAATAGCTCGCCGGCGGTCAACGCGGCCGTGAGCTTGCTCCCGCTAGAGGCACCGGAGTAGCAGCGATACCCGTTTCAGCGCATGACGAAGGGCCAGTGCCGAATGGCGCTGGCCCTTCGCGTTGCTCCTTCTGAGATAACAGGCGACGGTCTGACTATCCCTTATTTACTCTAACATACGCCGTTTCCTCACAGTAACCACCCGAGGCTGACCATACGACCTCCGGATGTTTTCTGTAGGCAGAGGATGCGGCAGTTTACCCGCTCCGTAGCGAGCGGACGGAAGGGTTCGTCAAGCGAGCCGGCTTTGTCCTGATGGCGCAGGTGGCCGGCAAGGACAAAAGCGCCCCCGCTGAACTGCTCCGCCGCTACCTCGCCCGCGGTGAACAGAAGGCGCACGATGAGCGCAATTTCGTGAAGAAGGCCGTGAACTGGGCCATCCGCAAGATTGGCCGGCGCCGCGCCGCGCTGAATGCGGCGGCCATCGCCGTCGCCAAGCGCCTCCCGACGTCCGACTCCCACACGGCTTGCTGGGTCGGGAGCGGTACCGTGCGCGAGTTAACGAGCGCGAAGATCGCCCAGTACTAGTTTTCGGTGCAAAAATCGCTTCACACTAGGCTTTTTGCGCGGTGTTCCGCGCCCAGGGGCAGTACGCCCAGGCGCTGGATTATCTCCAGCAGGCGCTGGCGATAGTGCGAGAGGTCGGCGACCGCGCGGGCGAGGGCGCCACCCTCAACAACCTCGGCGGGGTGTTCGAAGCCCAGGGGCAGTACGCCTAGGCGCTGGATTATCTCCAGCAGGCGCTGGAGATAGTGCGGGAGGTCGGCGACCGCGCGGGCGAGGGCGCCACCCTCAACAACCTCGGCGTGATTTTCGAAGCCCAGGGGCGGGACGCCCAGGCGCTCGACCACTACCAGCAAGCGATTACGGCGCTCGAAACCCTTCGCACCAATGCCCGCCTCGAGGAGTTCAAAACCAGTCTCGCATCTCAGAATGCTCCCGTCTACCAGCGCGCGATTGACCTCAGCGTCCGGCTTGGCAAGCAGGAGGAGGCCTTTGCGCTGAGCGAACGGGCCCGGGCGCGCACCTTTCTCGACCAGCTCGGCAACGCTCCCCTGGCCGTTCCGACCGGAAGCGCCCCGCAGCTCATCGCCCAGGAACAACGCCTGCGCCAGCAGCTCGCCGCCCTCGAACAGAGCCTGCGCGAGGCGGCCGCGCATCGGGTTGCGCCAGGCGCCCCCGACCCGCTCCCCGACCTCATTGCTCAGCGTGATGCCTTGCAACAGGAGTACACCGCCCTGCTCACGCAACTGCGGCTCAGCAATCCCGAGTACGCCTCTCTGGTCAGCATCGAGCCGCTGAGCCTCCCCCAGGTGCAGGCCTTGCTCGATGCCGATACCACCCTGCTCGCCTACTTCGTCACCGAGCAGGTAACGCTGGCTTTTGTCATCACCCGCGCCACCTTCAGCACCGTCAAACTGCCGGTCAGCGCGGAGGAACTGCGTAACGCCATCGTGGCCTTTCGCAGCTTCGACACCCTGGACGACCCGCGGCCGGCGGAGCTCGACCGGCTGGCTGACTGGTTGCTTGACCCTCTCGCGGATCAGCTCACCACCCCCGTCGTCGGCATCGTTCCGCACGAGGCGTTGCACTACCTGCCCTTCGCCGCGCTGCCGCTGGGTGAACGGCTCTTCGGCGAGGCGCACACCCTCTTCCATGTGCCCAGCGCCAGCGTGTTGCCCTTCATTCTGGCCAAACGCAAGGGCGAAGCGAGCAGGCTGCTCGCCCTTGCCCAGGGCCAACTCCCCGGCCTACCCCCCCTGCCATATGTTGACGCCGAGGTGACAGCGATCAAGCGACTGTATCCGACCGACGCCTTCACCGGCCCCGCGGCTACCGAGCAGGCGCTCCGCGACCACGCCGCCGGGGCAGGCATGGTGCACCTGGCCGCCCACGGTGAACTGAACACTGTCGCACCACTCTTCTCGCGCATTCTGCTGGCCCCGGGCGGCGAGGCCGACGGGGCGCTGGAGGTGCACGAGGTGTATGGCCTGGCCCTGGAGAAGGCTAACCTGGTGGTGCTCAGCGCCTGCCAGACCCAGCTCGGCGCGCATAGCCGGGGGGACGACCTGGTAGGGCTGAACCGGGCCTTCATCTATGCCGGCGCCCCGACGGTGGTGGCCAGCCTGTGGAACGTCAACGACGAGGCGACCAGCAAACTGATGACCGCCTTTTACCAGGAGTTGCGAGCGGGCAAAGGCAAAGCAGAGGCGCTCCAGGCAGCCCAGGCGACCCTGCGGGCGGATGCGCGCTATGCCCACCCTTACTACTGGGCCGGCTTTGTGCTGACCGGCGACCCCGGTCCGGTGACGGCTCCGGCAATGACCACGCCTATACGCCCCAACTGGAGGGGATGGCCATGGTGGCTCATACTGCCGGTCATACTGCTGGTACTCATAATAGTTGCGCTATGGTGGGGGCTCAAACCGAGGCAGACGGTTAGCGGCAAACCCGCCTCGGAGGGCGACCAGTAGCCAGCGGGCCATAGCAGGGTAGCTCGCCCGGCGCCAGGATCGCGGGGGCTTCCCCCTTCGACTCCTACCTGCAACCGTCACTACGATGAGGCCATTCACGGCGACACCCGCGCCGGGAACAAGGGAAAAAGGTGCGTGTCCACACTTCTCCTGGGAGCGAGGGCAAGATGCCCTCGAATCCTGACGAGGGCGGGACGCCCTCGCTCCCAGGTCCGCGGGGTTGCCCCGACTCTGAACACGTACGGAAAACGAAGGAAGTGCTGCCATCGCGAAAACCGTCGCGCCGGCGGGGCGAACACACCCGGCGCCTGCCAGTTGCCGGGGCCCAACGCCAGCGAGGTGGAGCGAGCCGCATACCGCCCGTGTAGCCAGACTGCAGCCAGGCGCGTGGAAACAGACGGATGGCGCGGAAGCGGTGGTGCAATCGCCGAGCGGCGCCGGGCGACCGATTGCCCGCTGCGCCCGCTGAGCCGCGTCGCTCCGCGCTGGCGGCGTCTGCCGTTATACGCCAGGACATCAGTAAGACTGAATCATTTAAGTGTTAATTTAGCAACTTTACCTGTATGAAATACTTGGCATATAAAGAAAAGAAAAAAGTGTCGTTTTCTTACCTATTTAGTATGGCTATGGGCTTGTCCAGAAGTTGCCTTACGGGATGATCAGGACATCCTGTTGGCACATAGACTTCTCAGAGAAGTATACTCAAGCAGGGACGTAAAAAAACAGTTGCTGAATTTCTCTATCAGGCGATCGGTGGCGGATCCACCATCCGGGCGCGCCAAGATCTGACCTCAGCGCGTTTATTGAATCAAAACGCCCATCCTGTTTGCAGGCTTTCAACGACGAACGCTCATCAAGGAGGGAGCCATGCGTCTAAGCAGATTGAGCCTGGTCAGTTTGATCTTCCTGATCCTCGGCGCGCTCCTCATTCCGGGCAACGGCGCCGTGAGCGCCCAGGACTCCGAGCGCTGCTTTCCGGAAACCGGGCACTGCATCAGCGGGCCCATCCGGCAATTCTGGGAGCGCAACGGCGGGCTGGCCGTCTTCGGCTTCCCGCTCGGGCCGCAACAAGAAGAGTTCATCGAGGGCAAACGCATTCAGGCGCAATGGTTCGAACGCAACCGGATCGAGCTACACCCGGAGAATCAGCCGCCATACAATGTTCTCCTGGACGGCTGAGCGAAGATCGTCTCGGGATGGATCAGCGCGACTGGCGTAGCTTTCCTGCCAGCAGTCCCCAGCCAGGCTGCCGATTCTTCCCTGAAACCAACCATAACGTGTGTGGCCGGATCCTGGAGGCCTGGCGCGCCAACGGGCTCGAGTTAGATGGCATACCCGGCTTCAGCGAGGCCGAAAACCTGGCCCTCTTCGGCTTGCCCCTGAGCGACGCGCAGACCGAGACCCTTGAAGACGGCCGGCAGTATACGGTGCAGTGGTTCGAGCGGGCGCGCTTCGAACTACATCCCGAAAACGCCCGGCCCTTCGATGTGCTTCTCGGGCTGCTCGGCTCGGCGCTCTATCCCAGGCAACCGCCGTCATACGTGCCGCCGCCGCCGGAGCAACCCGGCGGTGCTCCGCCACCCCCGCCTTTTCCGGCAGGTCCACGCATCGATGCCTACGACGGCGCCGCGCCGGCCCCCATCCCCGCACAGGCGGCGTTGAAGATCATGAACAATACGGGCCAACCCGTCCGTGTAAGCCTGGCCGGGCCCACCGCCACGGCGTGGTCCGTGGTCCGCGACGTTTTCGATGCCGTCATTGCGCCCGGAGGCTACCAGGCGGTTGTAACCGCATGGTGCGGAACTTCCACGACCAACTTCAGCGTCGGGGCCGGTAAGACCGTGGAGTTGTCGATCACCTGCGCCCAGGAGGACACCGCCGAGGTGCGGCTGGTGAACCAGACGGGCGGTACTGCTCGCCTGGCGCTGACCGGCCCGACGGCGCTCAATCTCGTGGTGGGCAGCGGCGGACGGCAGACGGGCAGGGTGCGACCCGGCGACTATCGCGGCACCGCCACGGCGCCCTGCGGTAGCGTAGCTGTCAGTTTTTCGCTGGCCGCGAATGAAGTGCGCGAGCTTACGCTCCAATGCCCGGGACGAACCTCGACCGTCAGCATCTCTAATACCAGCAACGAACCGATCCGGGTCAACCTGGTGGGGCCAACATCCGAGAGCTTTACCGTCCCCGGCGGGCAGACTGTCAGCCGGCAAGTGATGCCCGGAGAGTACGAGGTGACCGTTGACAGCGCCTGTGGCCGCGAGTCGCGACGCTTTGCCGTCGCAGACGGGGAGACCTACACGTTGACCTATACCTGCGTGCGCCAGACGGCGGTAATCGAGGTAACGAACAAAACTGGCGGCGTCCTGACCATCACCCTGCGCGGGCCGACCGGTGGCCGCTATGACGTTCCCAATGGTCAGTCTCGATCCATCGAGGTACTGCCGGGAAGCTATAGCATCACCGTGAGCGCCCGTTGCGGCAGCAAGACCGTTACGGTTACCGTCGAAAACGGCGAAGTGCACGACCTGGGCGAATACTACTGTGTCCCGCGATAAATACATGTTGGAAAAAGATTGCGTATGATCAGGCCCTATTGCAACCTGGGGGCGCTCCTGGTGGTGGTCACGCTGGGATGCGCGGCCATCCTTGCTTTCACCTCAGGAGCGCCCGCCCAGGCTCGGGCGGCGCAACCAACCCCTGGCGCGCTGGTTACGGCGACCCCGCCGCGGCTGGACGGTTTGTGGGAGGGCGCGCAGGGCGATGTGACGATCAGGTTTCGGGTCTACGAAACTCAGATTGAACACCTGGAGATCACCTATCGTTACGGCGAGAGTCCGGCTTGCGGGACCGACCTGGCCTATAAAGATATTCTGATCCGCTCGAGCGCCCAGGGTATCGTACTGCCACTGGAAAATGGCATGGTGCGAGGGATCCTGCCTGCAAATTACCAGGTCAGCGGCATTCCCATTGGTTGTACACTGCGTATTGAGGGCTTCCTTGATGCCCAGGGCCGAGCCTCTGGAACGCTCTCCTTCACTCCCCCCGCCGGTCCCGCTCTGGAAACCGGTGTAAATTGCCTGGAAGAGCGTAAAGCCATCCCCTGGAGCGCAGCATTGATGGCCCCGATCACCCCGACCAGTCCTGTGCCAGATCCTGCTGTCACGGCAGCGGCAGCACCGGTTGTCCCCGCCCCGACACCACCCTCAACGCCGGCTGGAGGTGGCGATTCAGGGGTAGGGTGGATAATAGGTGCGGGCCTCGTAGTAATTGTGCCGCTCCTGCTTCTTCTGGTCGTCGGCATCAAGAACAACGGCCTCCCTAACCCGCCTCAGATTAACATTGAGCACATCGGCGGCGACAAGATAGTAGTCGGAGATGTGAACAATTCCAAAGGAGTTTCTATAGGACGAAATGCACAGTCGAAAATAGGTAAAAAAATTAAAAACTTCCGAATCCGAAAAAGCCAAAAAACCGTTGCCCCTGACCCCGAAGACGAGCGCCGTAATCAACGATAAAACCCCCTGGGAAGATCTGGTAGCGACCAAGCTCTCCCAGCAACTCTCTTTCCCCGATCGTTTAGAGCATAGAGAAACCAGGTTTCCCCACGCCCCCGCGAGCCCCTCGCATCATTCCCCGACACGTGTGATATAATCCTCCAAACACCGCTTCGGGCCACGGCGAGGGAGCGCTATGGATGCGGCGTCGGTCGCCCATATGGTTCCGCCGCAGATCAGCGGGAGGCACAGGGGGCTCATGGAGCGCGCTTCGCGCGCCTTGATCCTCCTGCCCGGCAGGGGCGCGACGGTTCGTGCATTGCCTGCCTTCACCCCGGGGCGATGCTCTGGCGGCATCTACGCCCGCGTCGCGGCGGCGCTCCTGTGCTGGAGCATTGTGACCATCGCGCTCGTGAATCCTCTGCTGTGCCTGGTGCACTGCGCTATGTCCGAACGGCACGCGGCGCTCTCTGCGGAACAGCGGCACTTCCTCTGCGACCTCGGCGACACCGACGCCGGGCGCGTGTCCGGTCCCTTCGCCGCCGTCTGGAGCGGCCCGCGGGCGGTTTACGAGGCCCTCCCCCTGCCCGCTACCGCTCTGGTTATCGTCGTGGCCCTTGTCGGCATCCTCGTCGCTGCACCCCTCACCGCGCGCCAGCACGCTCCTCTGCGTGATCGGCCTCCACCTAAAGCTCCGTTCCGTTCCGCCTCCGCCATGGCCGAGAGCCTATCCAGATAACCCCTTCAGGAAGGTCTGAGAGCCAGACCCTCGCAGGAATGCTCGTTCTGCGGCCGGTTGTGAGCGGGCGGAGCAACCCGGTATTCCCCCGTCCCTGCTCGCTCGGGAACGGAGGGAGGCATCGCGCGCCCGGGCGCAGCTGGTCGGGGTGTATCCAACTTCTGCTCACGCTGCAAGATTGCAATGGAGGATGATCATGTCAAGGCACATGGGGCCTGCCACGTTCCATCGTTCGGGAGAAAGTCGCTGGATCGGAGACAGGCGGCGCCGGCGCGTGGCAATCGCGCTGGCGTTCGCACTGGCGAGCCTGGGCCTGCTGACGGCCTGCGGCGGTCAGACCGGCTCGGGCGCTACCGGTCAGCCCACGGTAGCGCCTACCAGGGCGCCTACGGCCACAAAGGCGCCAACCACCCCGCCGCCGACCAGGGCGCGGCCCGGAGCGCAGGTTCCCACCCCTGAGCCGCTGACCGCCGAGGAGATCGGCCCGCCCGAAACCACCGGCGACGCGCAGGCCGGGGCCGCGCTCTTCGCCAGCCTGCCCCCCGAAGCGCTCGCCGCCGGGGCAGTGACCTGCGCCTCGTGCCACCACGTCGAACCGGGCAGTGGCACGCTGGTCGGCCCGAGCCTTAGCGGCGTGGCGGCAAGAGCGGCGACCCGTGACCCGAACCTCACCGCGGCCCAGTACCTGCGGGTCTCGATCACCCATCCCAACAACTACATTGTCGAGGGCTTCACCGCGGGGGCCATGCCGTCAGCCTTCAAAGACGCCCTTACACCCGAGCAGATTGAGGATCTGGTAGCGTACATGCTGTCGCTGCCATAAACGACGGGGCGCAATCAGGTTGCCCCTGCGGAAAAAAAAGGTAGCGCAACCGTCAGGGTTGCGCTACCGTCATTAAGTTGAATTCTTTCCATGCCCATCATGCCAGGTCTGATTGAAACACCAGATACGGCAACCCAAAATCCAAAATCCAAAATCCAAAATCGCATTGATCATCCCGCTGCGCTGCGCGTCCGCAGTACGTGGATCAGCCAGGCCGCGCCGAAGAACGCCGTGCAGGTCAGCACAATCGCCGCCCCCGAGGCTACATCGGCATAGTACGAGGCGTAGAGGCCGATCAGCGCGGAGGCCACGGCGATGAGGGAAGCCAGCCCCATCATCCGCGGCAGGCGGTTGGTGAGCAACGCCGCCGCCGCCGCCGGGGTTACCAGCATCGCCGAGGTGAGAATGACGCCGACGATCTGGATGCAGGCCACGACGGTGAAGGCCAGCAGCACCAGCAGCACCATACGCACCCGGTCGGCGCTCAGGCCGATCACTTCGGCGTAGGTCGGGTCGTAGCTGGTCAACTCCAGTTCCTTGTGCAAGAGAAAGAGCGTTAGCAACACGCCGGCGGCGATGGCCGCCATCTGCGCGAGATCCGCCCTTTGCACGCCCAGGACGTTCCCGAAGAGGATGTGGCTCAGGTCGCGGAAGGAGCGCACCCGGCTCATCAGCAGGATGCCCAGGGCGAACATGGCCGTGAAGAACACGCCAATGGCGGTATCTTCGCGCACCGCCCCCCGCCGCGAGACCCAGCCGATGCCCAGGGCAGTAAGCAGCCCGGCGGCCAGCGCGCCGCCGAACAGGCTCCAGCCGCCCAGATAGGCCGCCACCAGCCCCGGCAGCACGGTGTGCGCCAGCGCGTCGCCGATGAAGGCCATGCGGCGCAGCACCACGTAGGCCCCCAGGGCCGCGCAGGTGACGCCCGCCAGGATCGCGGCGGCGAGACCGGTTTGCATGAAGGTAAAACGGAACGGTTCAAGCAGCCACTCAATCATACGCCCTCCAGGGTAGGCAATTGCCGGGCGACCGGGCGGAGGACGCCGTCGTCCAGGGCGAAGGCCAGATCAAACTCCTCGTCAATCCGCTCCAGATGGTGGGTGGCCATCAGAATGGTCTTGCCCTGGTTCCGTAATTCATCAAGCGCCTCGTCAATGATGCGCCGGCTGGCGGCGTCAACCGCGCTCAGCGGCTCATCGAGCAGCAGCAGGTCGGCCTCCTGCACCAGGGCGCGGGCCAGCAGCGCCCGTTGCTGTTGCCCGCCCGAGAGCTGGCTGATCTGGCGCCGGGCGCATTGCTCCAGGCCCAGCTTGAGCAGCACGGCCTGCACCCGCTCCCGGTCCTCGGCGCCGGGGCGCCGCAGCCAGCCCAGGTGCACGTACCGCCCCGCCAGCACCATGCGCTCCACCGTCACGGGAAAGCGCCAGTCCACATCGCCGCGCTGGGGCAGGTAGGCCACTCGGTGGTGGCAGGCGGACGGAGGCCGCCCGTAGATCAGGATTGTCCCTGAGCGCGGCGGCAACAGCCCCGCCACGGCTTTCAGCAGGGTTGACTTGCCAGAGCCGTTCGGCCCGATCAGGGCGGCGCGCACACCCGGCGGCAATATCAGGCTCGCCTCGCGCAGCGCCGGCTGCGACGATCCCGGGTAGCCCACCGTCAATCGGTCAATCGCCAGCGCCGGGGCGTTGGGGACCATTTCCGCGTAACGGCGATGACCGTAGAAAAGGTTCATGGCTTTTCGTAGGTGGATCACATAGTCTGTGAACGAAGTTTCCTTACATTTCCGCCCCCCTCCCGACCTCCCCCCGTTGGGGGGAGGAGCCGGACTCCCTCCCCCAGCGGGGGAGGGTTGGGGAGGGGGCAGAGTTATCGAAAAACTTCGTTCACAGAGTATGAAGCCTTGTTATGTGTAGAGATGTGGAGGTGTAGAGCAGAGAGCGTCACCCGACCCCTCCACACCTCCACACCTCCACACAACCAGCACGGAGAGGGGTGCAACATTAACGGGAGAAAGGAGCGAGGATGGCGATATCCTGGCCTTCACACCGCCAGCGCTTCGACAATGGTTGTAACATTGTAGCGCATCATCTTCAAATAGGTCTCACCTTCGCTGCCCGGCTTCCCGAGAGCGTCGGTGTAGAGCGGCGGGGCCACGTTCACCCCCGCCTCGCGGGCGATGTTCTCCATCAGCGCCGGATTGCTGACGTTCTCGACGAAGATCGCCGGCACGCCTGAGGCGCGAATGTCTTCGACCAGGCGGGCGATCTCGCCGGCCGAGGGATCGGCCTGCTCGGTCGTCGTGCCCAGTGCGGCGCCGATAACTGTGAAACCGTAGCGATAGGCGAAGTAGCCGAAGGTGTCATGGTTGGTAACGAGCTTGCGCCGCTCTTCGGGCAGTCGCTGCACTGCCTGCTGGATGAAGGCGTCCAGTTCTTTGAGTTTGGCCAGATAGCTGGCGGCGTTGGCCGCATAGGTCGCGGCGTTGGCCGGATCGGCAGCCGCCAGCGCATCGCGGATGGCCTCCACCATGAGCATGGCGTTGTTCGGGTCCTGCCAGACGTGAGGATCATACTCCCCATGGCTGTGGCCGTGGGCGTCCTTCTCTTCCCCGCCGTGCGTATGTTCGCCGGCAAGCTCCCACACCAGCGCCACCCCCTCGCCTGCGCCGGGACCAAAGCGGACCGTATAGTCGCCAGGCGCAAGGTCGTAGATATAGGCGATGGCGATCGCGGCGCATGCATCGCCAACCTTTTTTGTCCTTTCAGGCGTGAGGGGCGTGGCGCCGGACAGGACAGCAAAGGGCACATCCGCCCCGAGGTAGAATGTCACCTCACCCTCTTCAGCCCGCGCCAGGGCGACATCACCCGCGCCCCCGCTCAACGCGATCTGATAGTGGGTGTGGTCGTCCGGAATGGCGGCGCCGGCGCCCGCCGTCACTGCCCTGGGCGGATCGCCGAAGTGCTCGCAGGCGTGCTCCAGGGCATGGTCGTGCTCGTGAGCCATCTCCGAGGCGGGGAGCGGGGTGATGCGTTCGCTCACCACTACCCGTTGCGCTCTGGATCCCGAGGCGGCGTAAAGCCTGTCGAGCCACCCCTCGAACTCCAGGCCATTCTCGAAGAGGATGTCGGCCTGGGCCAGCGCAGCGCTGTCGCGAGGGGTTGGTTCGTAGGTGTGAGCGTCACTGCCGGGGCCGACCAGGGTGGTCAGCGCTACGCGATCGCCGGCGACTTGCTGCACAAAGTCGCCAAGGATGCTGAAGGTTGCCACTACCTTCAAGGGCTGAGCATCTGGAGCGGGAGCTGTGGTTGGCTGCGCAGCGGCGGTTGCCTCGGTAGGCTGCGGAGCCGGAGCGGCGGTAGGAGCCGCCGGCGGGGCCGTGGGCGGCGTGGCCGCCCCGCCGCCGCAGGCTGCCAGGAGCAGGCTGAGAACGGTCATCAGCAGGGGCGCCGCGAGGCGCTCCAGTCGTCGCTGGTTCATACAGAAACCTCCTTCGCGCAGTCATTCGGTGGACGTACAGCCGATTGGAGGGGCGGGGAGAAATCAGGTTTCCCCACGCCCCCGCCCGATGCGAGGATATGGACAGTGCAACCCGCCTGACACCTTGCGGTGCGGAGCGAGGCTCAAGTCATTACCTGGACCCCTGGCAACGAGCGCACAGACCAAACAGTTCCAGAATGTGCCCCTGCACACGAAAGCCCTGACGCGCCAGCAGCGCCGTCAGGGCTTCAATGGCCTGACAGCCCTCGACCAGCAGCGTGGCGCCGCAGCGGAGGCAAACGGCGTGGTGATGGTGTCCGGGCAGAGTGCGAACATAGGTGTAGTCGCCCCGCTCGGTCTGCACGCGCGCCAGCCACCCCCGCTGCCGGAGCCAGTCTACGGCCCGGTACACGGTGGCTCGCCCGACGGCGGGCGCCAGGGTCGCGGCGAGGGCCTCGGCGCTGAATGGCCGCTCCTGGGAGGCGACCTGGTGGATAATCGCCAGACGCGGCCCGGTCAGACGATGCCCCTCGCTGCGCAGCGCGGCCAGCACGCGCTCGCCCCAGTCGCCGACGCGAACTTCGACCGCGACCTCGTTCACGCCGTCGCGCCCCGGTACCAGGTGTGCTGCGCGGCAACCTCGGCCTCGGCAGACACGTCGGCCAGACATGCGTCGAAGGCTGCCTGGAGCGCAGCCGTATCCAGATCACCCGGCGTGCTTAGAAAGACAAGCTGGGTCCGCGGCGTCGCCTCGCCCCAGGGCTCGGTCAGCGCAACCGTAACGCGGTGGCCTACAGCCTGGAGAACGGCGCGGCGTTGGGGAACTTCGGCGAGGTAAATCAGACCCTTGGCGCGAAAAATACCCAGAGGAAGGTTCAGCACCACGTCGCGCAACGGTTTGAGGGCAAACGGCCGGTCGCTGATATAGGCCCAGGTGTCGAAGTCCTTGCTGTGATCGTGGTGGTGGTCGTGGTCGCAGCGCTCGCCATGCTCGTGATGATCGTGGTGCTCGTGGGACCGGGCGAGCGGTATATCCAGCGTATAACGCCCCACGTTGAGCAGCAGGTTCAAGGGCACATCGCCATACACCGCAGGAAGAATGCGCGCCCGGGGGACGATCCGCCGCACCCACGCCTCCACCTCGGCGCGCTGCTCCGCGGTGACCAGGTCTACCTTGCTGAGCACCACGATATCCGCGGCGCTGACCTGGTCAACGATCAGGTCCTCATAATGTCGTTGCTGGAGGGCATACTCGGCGTCAACTACGGTAATCACGCTGTCAAGGTTGAAGTACGGGCGCAACTCCGGCATCTCAAAGGTCTCGACCACCGCCCAGGGATCGCTCACCCCGCTGGTCTCGATGAGCAGGTACTCCGGGGGGTCGGGCCGTTTAAGCAACTCGACCGCGGTATTTAACAGATCGCCGCGAATGGTGCAGCAGATGCACCCGTTGGCCAGGGAGATCGCCTCGCCCTCTACGCCGACGACCAGTTGCGTATCAATATTGACCGTCCCGAAGTCATTGACCAGAACGGCCACACGCAGGCCATGGTCGGCGTGCAGAATGCGGTTGAGCAGGGTGGTCTTCCCGGCGCCGAGAAAGCCGGTCAGGATGGTCAGGGGAACCGGTTGAGGGGGAGTTTCCAGCACTTTGCGTTCCTCTCCAGGCTTGAGGCGCAACCTGGCGGATTGCGCCGGATGATCTCACAGGCCCTCAGCGACGGCGCGGACGACAACAGGGGCAGCCAGAGCCATGCATTACCCGCGCCACGTGCTGAGGCGACGCATAGATCGGCGCCGCGGCGGCGCGCGATCGTACCGTAAACGAAGGCAGCTCGCGCACGCACAGCCCGTGACACACCGGACACTCCACCGGATCGTCGGCGCGCCAGGCCGGGCGCAATTCTTCCAGCTCAATCTCGCACTCGGGGCAGGAATATACGTACAGGGGCATCAATGATCCTTGCCATTCATCTTTTGCAGATGATACCATATCTCTAATGGAACAGTCTATCATTAGGAAGGGTTGATGTCAAGAATGATATGCACTATCATTAATGTTTATTACGAAGTCCCCAGACCAGGCTCCAGATCCCGGTTGGTTCAGAGGTGTTGGCGGCGCAGGCGTCCACACTGCTGAACTAACCGCCTTCGGGAGAGCTGCAGCAGCGGTCCCAACGGGCGCCAGCGGGCCATGGTACAATCAGAAAGCTGACGGCGAAGGCCGTCGCCAGAGGGGAGAGCAGTCTATGAGCCGTTACCTGGATGCGCGCCGTGATATCCTGCCCCCGGCCGTTACCGATCTGGCCGAGCAGCTTGCCGAGGCGGGCTACAAGGTCACGGGGCCGCGACTGGCGGTGCTCAAGGCGATCGTGGCCCACCGCGGCGCCTTTAGCGTGCACGAGCTTGAGCAGTGGCTGATTGCCCGGGGCGAGTCACCGGGCATTGCCAGCATCTTCCGCACCGTGCGTCTGCTGGTGGAACTGGGGTTGATTCAGCGCATCCACGGGCTGGATGAGTGCCACCGCTACACGCTGGGGTCCGGTCACAGTCACCATCTGCTCTGCACCCATTGCGGCGACATGGTGCGCTTCGACGATTGCGGGATGCAGGCCCTCGTCCAGAATCTGGAACAACAGACCGGTTACCGCATCATCGCGCACCTGGTGGAACTTTTCGGCCTTTGCCCGCGCTGCCAGGTCGTTACGGCAATCTGATGCCCGCTGCCCTTGCAGCAGCGTCGTCCGCGCCTCAGCTCATTCGTCCAGCAGGCGCGTCAGTTCCCGATTGAGCGCGGCGTACCCTTCCGCGTTCAGGTGCAGATAGTCGCGGCTGTAACGCCCTGACGTGCTGGTGGCGCCGTGCGAGAGGATCTGCGCGGCATCGAACACCACGACCCGATCGCCTGCCAGGGATTGAATATAGGCGTTGACCTCGCTTACCGCGACCGTCACCTCGTTTCCCCATAAGAGCCGGCGTTCCAGTGGCAGAGGGCCAGGGAGGAAGACTGTAGTAAGGATGACCTCTCGCACCCCTGCCTCCAACGCCAGACCCACGATCGTCCGCAGGTTGGCTTTGCAATTGCGAATGATCGTTTCGCGGTATTCAGGAAACATCGGAATGGTGCGCAGATCGTTGATGCCAACCTGCACGATCACCGTATCCGGCCCTAATGGTGCGACATGGCGCGTAAAACGCCCGGCGACCTGGGCGGTTGTCTGCCCGGCGATGCCGCGGTTGACAAAGATAACGTCTCCCGTCACATCGGGTGCGGGCCATTCGGCGGCGCGCGAATCGCCGAAGAACACCACTACGCGCCGCCCCGGCTGCTGCGGCGGCAGAGCCTCATCGGCGAACGCGCCGAGACCATGCGGGTCCAGGCGGGTGCTATTGAGCAGGAGGTAATACATGCGCGCTTGCTGGAACAGATAGACATTGAGCGCGATTGAAGCGACCAGGAGCGCCAGGAGGACGGCAGGCAAGAGTTTAGGCATCTCGGCTTTATCTCCACGCCTCCACACCTCCACGGCTCTACAGACCGCTTATGTGGAGGTGCGAAGAAACTCTAACCTTCGAATGTCTGAATCTGTCTGAGGGAGGCTCGAAGGGCAATCGTCCCTGCGCAGCCTCGCCGAGACCACGTATTGCTGTAGCATTACTCGCCAGGAGGATACCATACCTATGGACACGCAAACCAGACCATCCGCCGGGCGCGGCTGGTTGATCGCCCTCTCGATCATTATCGGTGTGGTTCTGGCCTGCGCCATTCTACCGCTGGGCGGGCTGTGGCTGGTGCTGCGCGGCGGAGGCGGAATAGCCGGCGCGGCGGGGCCGCTCCCCGTCAGCCGCTGGGAGGAGCAGATCGTCGAAGGATCGGGGCAGGACCGGATCGTCATCATCGAAGTGAGTGGCGTGATCGGCGCCCCCGCCGACGCCTTCGGCGTGCAACTCTCCCACGAACAACTGCTCAGCCAGATCCGCCAGGCCGAGCGCGACGAGCGCGTCAAGGCCGTGGTGCTGCGGGTGAACAGCGGCGGCGGCGGCGTGGTGGCGAGCAGCGAACTCCACGCCGCCCTGAGCCGTCTGCGCGAGGCGGGCAAGACCCTGGTCGTCTCGATGGGGCCTGCCGCCGCCAGCGGCGGCTACTACATCAGCACCCCGGCCCAGCGCATCTACGCCAATCCCGATACGCTGACCGGCAGCATTGGCGTCATCCTTTCGCTGGTCAACTATGAAGAAGCCTTCGAAAGGCTTGGGCTGGCCACCTATGTCTACAAATCGGGTGAACTAAAGGACATCGGTTCGCCGACCCGCCCACCGACCGACGAAGAGCGGCGCGTGCTCCAGTCCATCGTGGACGAGGCCTTTGACGGCTTCGTGAAGGTGATTGTCGAGGGCCGGGGGCTGCCGGAGGCGCGCGTGCGCGAGCTTGCCGACGGGCGGATCTACACTGGCGCTCAGGCGCGGGAGCTGGGGCTGATTGACGAACTCGGCAATCTGGAGGAGGCGATCGCCGGAGCAAAGGAACTGGCCGGCCTGGAGACGGCGCTGGTGGTGCGCTACACGCGGAGCAGTTCGCTGCGCGCCCTGCTGGCGGCGCGCCTGGCCGCGCCCTCTACTCAGGCCGATCCGCTGGGCCTGCGAGCGATTACCAATCCACCCACACCATATCTGGAGTACCGCTGGCTGCCGTGATCCCATCCAGGGGGCAACCTTCCAGGTTGCCCCCCGAAACCGGATTTTCCCAATCCCGCTTAGAAGTCCATCCCGCCGCCCATGCCACCGGGTGCGCCGCCAGCGGGAGCCTTCTCTTCGGGCATGTCGGTGATCAGCGCCTCGGTGGTGAGGATCATCCCCGCAATCGAGACGGCGTTCTGCACGGCGCTGCGGGTCACCTTCACCGGGTCAATAATGCCCTGCTCGATCATGCTGCCGTACTCGCCGGTTAGCACGTTGTAGCCGATGGTCTTGTCGCCCTTCTCCTCCTGCAGACGGCGGACATTGGCGATGATCACCGAGCCGTCCTCGCCGGCGTTGCGGGCCAGCACGCGCAGCGGCTCTTCCAGCGCGCGGCGGAGGATCTGCAGGCCGACCTTCTCGTCGTCGTGCTCGACCTTCACGCTGTCGAGCGCGGGAATAGCGTTGATCAGCGCGACGCCGCCGCCGGGGACGATGCCCTCTTCAACCGCCGCGCGGGTCGCCGAGAGGGCGTCTTCAACGCGGTGCTTCTTCTCCTTCAGCTCCGGCTCGGTGGCGGCGCCGACCTTGATCACCGCCACGCCGCCGGCCAGCTTGGCCAGGCGCTCCTGCAGCTTCTCGCGGTCGAAGTCGCTGGTGGTCGTCTCGATCTGGGCGCGGATCTGCTCGATGCGGGCGCGAATAGCCGCCTCATCGCCCTTGCCCTCGACGATCGTCGTATCGTCCTTGGTGGCCACCACCTTGCGAGCGCGGCCCAGGTCCTCAATGGTGGCGCTATCGAGCTTGCGGCCGATCTCCTCGCTGATCACCGTACCGCCGGTGAGGATGGCGATATCCTGGAGCATGGCCTTGCGGCGATCGCCAAACCCGGGCGCCTTGACCGCCAGCGCATTGATCGTGCCCCGCAGCTTGTTGACCACCAGCGTGGCCAGGGCCTCGCCGTCCACGTCTTCGGCGATGATCACAAAGTTCTTGGTGACCTGCAGGACCTTCTCAAGTACGGGGAGAATGTCCTGGATGCTGCTGATCTTCTTATCGGTAATGAGGATGTAGGGGTCGTCGAGCTCGGCTTCCTGGCGCTCGACATTGGTGACCATGTAGCCCGAGATGTAGCCCCGGTCAAACTGCATGCCTTCGGTGTATTCCTTCTCGAAGGCCACGCCTTTGGACTCCTCAACGGTGATCACCCCGTCCTTGCCGACCTTCTCCATCACCTCGGCGATCAGGTCGCCGATCTCGCTATCGGCGGCCGAGTTGGTTGCAACGTGGGCAATGTCGGCGCGGTCGCGCACCGGGGTGGCGCTGGCCTTGATCGCCGCCACCAGGGCCTCGGCGCCGCGGTCGAGGCCGCGCTTGAGGAGCATCGCATTCGCGCCCGCGGCGACGACTTTCAGACCCTCGTTGACAATCGCCTGGGCCAGCACCGTCGCGGTAGTGGTGCCGTCGCCGGCCACGTCGTTGGTCTTGGTCGCCGCCTCCTTGAGGAGCTGGGCGCCCATGTTCTCGAAGGGGTCCTTAAGCTCAACCTCTTTGGCTACGGTCACCCCATCATGGGTAACGGTAGGAGCGCCGAACTTCTTGTCAATTGCCACGTTGCGGCCCCGGGGACCGAGGGTGGTCTTGACCGCTTCGGCAATCGTATCAACGCCCCGCTTAAGGGCGCGCCGCGCCTCTTCATTGAAGGAAAGCTGCTTCGGCATAGACCGGTTTTCTCCTTACGGTAACAAAGCGGTGGAAACGTCGGATCGGCGCTCAGTCCTGGATGATGCCCAGAACGTCCTTCTCCGAAAGGATGAGGTACTCGACATCGTCAATCTTGAACTCGGTGCCGCTGTATTTAGCGAAGAGCACCTTGTCGCCAACCTTGACGTTCATCGGGATCAGCTTCCCGCTATCATCGCGACGGCCCTCACCAACGGCAAGGACCGTGCCCTCCATGGGGCGTTCCTTGCTGGCGGTGTCAGGCAGGAAGATACCGCCCTTGGTCTTCTCCTCACGCTCCACCGGCTTGACCACCACGCGGTCGCCGAGAGGCCGGATGCGGAAGTCACCCATAGCTGCAATCCCTCCTACACACTCAGCAGTGCGATACGACATTCAAACTATTAGCACTCGCGATGTGAGAGTGCTAACCGCGGAGTATAGTACCCAAGGGCGCGCGATTTGTCAAGGCGGGGAGTGCTAGCAGAATGTTGGAATCTGCGGGGAGTTAAATGGCAAGGGGAATGCCAGCGCGTGTCTACAGGCGCACCAGGCCGGTGGCGATCAAGGTCTGCAACTCCTCGTGATCCTCGCGGTCGTAGGGGCCGATGACCGCCAGGTGCAGCGCCTCGTTGCGCAGCAGGCGCCGGGCCACCCGCTGCACGTCGGCAGCGGTCACTGCCTCGACTTCGGCGATCACCTGTTCGACCGGCGCAATATGGCCATAGCGCAGCAGGTGGGCCCCATTGCGCGAGGCGACCGACCAGGTATCCTCGAGCGAGAGCAACAAGCCTCCCTTGACCTGTTCTTTGACCATCTCCAGTTCATCGGCGGTCACGCCGTTGCGCGCCAGATCGCGGAGGATCTCCAGGCAGAGAGCCACCGCGTCGCGCAGGGCTTCGGGTTCGACGCTGCCGTAGATCACCCACATCCCGGCATCGGAGAGTTCGTTGTGGTAGGAGCCGACGCTGTAGGCGAGACCGTGCTCCTCGCGGAGCATCTGGAACAGGCGCGAAGCCATCCCCCCGCCGAGGATCGAGTCGAGCACCTGCAACGGGCGCCGATCAGGATCGCCGTAGGGGAGACCGGGCAGGCCGAGGCAGAAGTTGCCCTGCTCGATATCCCGGCTGAGCAGGGTCAGGCGAGGGCCGGGTCGGGGCGCGGGGCGGGGCTGCGGGGGCGTCGGCGCGCCGGCAGGCAACCCGTCGAAGGCCGCGCGCACGGCATCATACGCTTCCGCTGCGCTGATCTTGCCCGCCACCGAGACGACCAGGTTGGCGCGGTGGTAGTGGCGCTGCCAGAACGCGGCCAGATCCTCGCGCCCGAGGGCGCTGACCGTCTCGACGTTGCCGGCGATATCGCGCCCCAGCGGGCTGCCGGCCCACATGGCCTGCTGCAGCAACTCGTGCACCCAGTCGCCGGGCGTATCCTGGAGACCGCGGATCTCCTCGATGATCACTCGGCGCTCCTTCTCCAGTTCTTGCAGATCGAAGAGCGGGCGGCGGATCATCTCGCTGAGCACATCCAGCGCCCGATCCACGTGCGGGGTGGCGACCTTGGCGTAGTAAACCGTAGATTCGTAGGCCGTGGAGGCATTCAGCACGCCGCCTACCCCCTCGACCGCATGCGAGATATGGCGCGCCGAGGGGTAACGTTCAGTGCCCTTGAAGAGCATGTGCTCGATAAAGTGCGCCACGCCGCCCTGCGGATCGGGCTCGTGGCGCGCGCCTGCGGCTACGAAACAGCCTACCGACACCGAGTAGGCGTGTGGCAGTTCCTCTACCAGGATGCGCAGACCGTCGGGAGTGGCGATCAATTCTGGCATATCTGGTAGCATACCATAAGTCTAACACTCCTGCGCTGCGCGCCATAAACAATTTTAAGGAGGGCAAAGCCCTCCTGTTCCCTCCCGTCCGGCGCCGCGGGGCGCGCTACTTGATCGTCGCCTTCAGGTGTTCCACCAGGGCGATGTAATCCTGCATGGCCTGCTCCGCGCTCAGACCCTTCAGTTTGGCCCAGGCATCGTACTTTAGACGGCCCTGCATATCCAGAATGCCTGGACGCGTCCCGGTTACGTCGCCGCTGGTGGCCTGCTTGTACAACCCGTAGAGTTTGAGCAGGGCGTCGTTGTCAGGGCGCCGGGGAAGCTGCTGCACCTCCTGCGCCGCCTGCTCGAACCGGGCCTTCAGATCGCTCATAGCTGCTCTCCTTGTGCTTATAAACCGATGCGGCGGTGCGCATCCTAGCATCTGCCGCTGCGACGCGCAAGCGAGGGCTGTTTCCCGGGAGGAATGCGCCCTTCCGACCCCGCCCCGGGACGGGGGCGTAGGCAAACCCGGTTTCCCCATTTCTTCAACCGGCCAGGAGCACGTCAGACACCCGTCCGCCGGACGTTTAATCAGAGGAACCGTGTCTGATGGGAGCATCTGCATGACCTTCCGACGCATCCTGGCGATCATGAGCGCCGCGCTGCTCTTCCTGGCGACGCCGACGTTTGTCGCGTTGCCGTCTGCGGGAGCGCAACCGCCCGTCACCACCGCCGTGCCGCGTGAGATGATCGGCATGGTGGCCCGCGATCCGTGGTACGAGTTTGGCACCCATCCCGCCTACCCCAACCAGCCCAACTACATCGCTCAGGAGCGCATGGGACAGATCCTGGCTGAGGCGGGGGTGCGCCGGGTGCGCGTGGAGTTTCTGGTGCGCGACCAGGGCGCAGGCACGTTTGTCGAGCAGATCGCCCGCTACGACTACTTCATCAACGAGGTGGCCCCGCGCCACGGCCTGGCAGTGATGGGCTTGCTTGGCTTTGGCCTGGTGGATATTGACCCGCGCGATCGCGCCTACGGGCTGATTGCCAAGACCGACACCGACCCGGTCTATGGCGGAGGCGTGAACCCCTACATGCGCCTGTGGCTGGACCGGGCGCTACAGATTATGAACCGCTATCAGGGGCGCATCGCGGCCTACGAGATCCTCAACGAGCAGAATCGTCTGCCGGCCGAACAGGGCTTCGCCGGAGGCGAGGGGATCGACCCGGTCGTGACCGGTCGGCTGCACACCAAGCTGTACCGCTGCTTCAAGCGCAACGAGTGCGATCACCGCTCCAACGATCCTGCCTGGCGCGCAGGGATCACCCTGGTGATTGGCGGCCTGCATCCCAGGGGGAGCGATGTTCTTCTGCCGAGCGGGCGCCGCCTGATGAACGACCGCGACTACCTGGCGGAACTGTACACCTCCGAGCCGTTCAGCAGTTACTTCAGCACTTACGGAGCCTATCCCGCCGACGCCCTCGGCTACCATCCCTACCCTGCCGAGATCCGGCTCGCCGCACCGGTGGAAGAAGAAGTCGGGCGTATTGAACAACGCCTGGAACTGCTGCGGCTGCGGCTGCGCCAGGTCCTCCAGGCCACCAGCCCCGCAGCCGCCGAGATCCCCCTCTGGATCACCGAGATCGGCTACAACGCCGCGTATCAGCAGCAGAACAGCGCCGGGCAGGCCGCCTTTCTCCGCGCCGTCTATCGCCAGATGGCCGCTCGCGGCGATGTCGCGGTGGTGTTCTGGTTCAAGTACGAGGACTTTCCGCCGCTCAGCGGCCCAAACGCGCAACACTGGGGCATTGTGCGCATCCCCTTCGTCGAGGACCCGCGCTGCCCGGGCGGCGCCTGCTATGACCCCCGCGGCGAGCCGGCCTTTCGCCGCGGGGCCTACTTCGCCCTGCGCGAACTGGCTGGCCTTCCCGTCGAGCGACGCTTCCTGCCCCTGGCGGGACGCTGATGCAGCGCAACTCTCCGGGTTGTACACAGCGTGCGAAGAGGCCGCGTCCTCCCTCAGCATCCAATGCCCAACTTCTGCACACCATATTTCAAAGATATGCAACAAACAAATGTAATAAGGGGATGCTATACTCTGGGCAGGTCGCAGGCGCCACGTGAAAGGGGAAGGCCCATGAACACCCTCGCCGCCACCCGGCTGGTCAATCAACTTACGGCGCAACAGAAACAGATCTGCCAGAATGTCGCGGGACGCCTGCTGCGCGCTTATCCTGAACTGTCGCGCATGCTGCGTCTGGAGGAGAACTACAGCCCTTCAGAGCGACTGGCGGCGGTCTCGGTGGAGCGGTTGAGCGAACTGGTGCGCTCGGTGCTGCTGTTTGAGGAGCCTACGATCGCCGACAAGGAGATCACCTGGGCCCATGGCGTGCTGCCACGCCACGGGGTGACGTACCAGCACCAGTCAGCGATGGTGCGCTGGTTCTTCGAGGAGGTTCGCAGGCTGCCCCTTACCCCTGAAGAACTGGCTCTCACGACAGAGATTGAGCAGCACTTCCTTAACCTGGTGAGCAGCGTCTACCGGGTGAACTGATGGAAAGGCGGGGAAACCGGGTTTCCCCACACCCCTGCCCAGGGGGAAGGATCGGAGGGGGAAGGGGAAACCAGGTTTCCCCTTCCCCTTCCGTGTATTCTCAGGAGACTCGAAACATCCGCCGGAGACGCTGCCACCAGCGCGCGGGGTTGATCCGCACCGGAATGGTTATCGTCAGGGGAAGCGCCCCGGCCGCCAGGCGCAGGGCGACTTCCTGCGGGCCGTGCAGGTCAGCCGGGGGCAGCAGCCGCAGCGCGATGCGGCTGGTGGACCAGGCTTCGAGGGTGGCGGGCGCGGCGGCCACTTCAACCCAGGAAGTATGGCTCCGGCAAACGAGAGGCACCTCAGGCGCGGCCAGGTTGTCAATCTCGATCAGGGCATAGGTCGGCTCGCCAGCGATGAGCGGACGCGCCGCGGTCTCATTCAGACCGCGTATCTGCAGCATAGGGAAGCGATCGGGTGCAAGGGTGTGCAGGATGCGCCCCACCAGCAGGCGTCGCTGGAGCGCGTCCAGCGTGTGCGGAAGGGCGCTTCCGATCTCGCGGGCCAGATCGCGCCGCTGGATGGCCCCCAGCCAGCGTGTGAGCACGCCCTGCTCCAGCAGCGCCTCTAGCGCTGGCGCAAGGTCAGGATGACGGAGGTCGAGATCCTCCAGCCGCTCCACGTGACGGCCGGCCAGCGGCACCCCCGGTCGAACCTGAGCTTCCCACGGAATACTCCAGTAATGCTTGCCGCAGCGGAGGCGCAGCGCGCTGGAACGTGCGCCTGTCTTGCCCATAGCCACAATTTCCAGGCGCGTCTGCTCCCCTGCGGCAAGCACCCCGGCGGTCCGGCGCTGCGCTTTGCCGGCGACGAGCACCCGCACGTCGGCATCCGGTTGAGCCGGGCACTCCAGCTCCCAGGACAGCGGCGTCAGCGCGGCATTGGTTAACGTCAGCACCCGCGGCTGGCTCCAGACGCGCCAGGAGCGCAGGGGGATGGCCCCCAGGTCCAGATGTGTCGGGGTGACCTGAAGCAACCCGCTGCCTTCAGGCGGGGCCAGCGCCGCGAGCAGCAGGTCGAGCGGATCGGTGTGCGGCGGAGCCGCGAGCCGCGCCAGGCGCAGGCGATAGCGCAGCGCGCCCAGGCCATCATCGGGATGGGCCGCGAGCCAGCGCTCCAGACTGCCGTCCGCCACTGCCCCGGCAAGGGCCTGGGGGGCGCGCTGCAATGCCATCTCCAGATCGCGCCGGTCGCTGAGTTCCGATCCCCCTCCGAGAAAGAGGCGTCGTGGAGGCGCAGGGGTGCCCAGCCGTGAGCGTAGGACGGCCGCGGTGGGGCAGCGTTCGGCCAGATCGAAGGCCAGGGCCGAGCGCAGCCCGTCGGCGAGGAGCGGCGCGACCCGTTCGAGATCCTCAAAGTTGAATTGCAGCGGGGCCGCGGCTGGATCGTGGCCGGTGAGCAATTCATAACAGGTGACGGCAAGGGCAAAGACATCGGCGCGCTCGTCGAAACTGCGACCGCCGAGTTGTTCGGGAGGCGCGTAGCCGGGCGTGCCATGGCGCGGGCGCGACGCCCGCGGCGGGCGTCGGGTGAGGGTGTGCGCCGCCCCCAGGTCAATCAACGCCAGACTGCCATCGGGACGCCACACCAGATTGGCCGGCTTGAGGTCGCCGACCACCACCGGCGGCTCGCAGGTGTGGAGAAAGGTGAGCAGATCGCACAGATGGGCCGCCCAGAGCTGCACCTGGCGCCAGGGCCAGGGCCCCTGGCGGGCCAGAACGTTGAGCGGCTGGCCGGGAACCAGCTCGCGGGCAAGCCAGACGCGCTGCGGCCCGCGCTCCAGGCCGTACAGGCGCGGCAGCGCGGGATGCCGCAGCCGCCGCAGCAACCCGGCCTCCCGGCGCAGCACCTCCTCGGCCTCGCGCCGGGCATCGGCCCCCAGATCCTGGCGAGCGATCTTCACTGCCACCGGCGCGCCGCCGCGGCGTAGATCGACGGCCTGAAAGACCAATGCCTGGCCGCCCTGGCCGATCTGCGCCTCCAGGCGAAAGCGCGCCCCCAGCACCGCGCCGGCGGCCAGTTCGCTTTGATCGAGGCGTATGGTTTGATGGACATGGGCCATCGCCGCCTCCTCCGCCCGTTCTAGCCCTCGCGCGAACGATTGTGCCACAGAGCGCCTTCCGGCGCAAGCGCCCGACGCCCCCGCGGCTGCGCCCATGCTCCGGGCTGGCCAGGAGTTAGGGGGAAACCAGGTTTCCCCATTCCCCGGCCCTCAGTAGTCTGTAAAGCAGGTTTCGTGGCCTTCCCGCTCCCCCTCCCAGCCTCACCCTCGTTGGGGGGAGGCGCCGGCCTCCCTCCCCCGGCGGGGGAGGGTTGGGGAGGGGGCGGGGAGGTAGCGAAAGACTTTGTTTACCGACTACTCAAAAGCTGCCGGCGCGATCCTTCCGATCACGCCCGGGCAACCTGGTCGTCCTACACCTCCACGCCTCCCAGGGCCGCTCCTGCTTCACTGTACCTCGTGCCGATATAATAACGGCGTATGCTGCACCTCTCACCTGTGCGAGCGCGCGGCAGAGTCGCCCGCGCCGCCCCTCTCAACTTCCCCGGAGCATGAGAGGCAGACGAGGAGACCCATGCTTACTCCTGGCGACGTTAAGCGCGCCTTACAACATTATGACCTCGGAACGGTCCGTTCGGTGCGTCCGGCATCACATGGGGCAGTCAACGAAACCGCGTTCGTGGAAACGAGCAGCGGGCGCTATGTGGTGCGCCGCAACCAGCGGGCCACGGGATGGGGCAAGATCGAACTGCGGCATCGGTTGCTCAACTGGCTGCGTATTCGCGGCTTTCCCAGCCCGCGCCTGATCCCCGCGCGCAATGGCGACAACGCCGTCGAAGTGGACGGCCGCGTCTTCGAGGTCTTCACATTCATTGACGGCGACGAGTTCAACATCGACCGGCCAGCGCACATCAGCGGCACGGGGAGCATTCTCGCCCGCTACCATCGCACCGTGGCCGATTTTCCCCACCTGCCGCCGCCCGAAGCGCCGCGCTATAATCCCGGCTCGCTCCTCGGCCTGATCGAGCGCCTGATGCAGCGAGACATTATGGGGGAGCTCGCCGAACCGCTCAACTGGTACGATCGCCGCGCCGCCTATCTGCGGAGCGTGCTTCCCGACGAGGCCTACGCCGACCTGCCACACGTGCTGATCCACGGGGACATGCACCGTGATAATGTCATCTTCCGCGGCGATGCCGTGGCCGCGCTGATTGACTTTGACCAGGTAACGGTGGACGCGCGGATCGTGGACCTGGCCGACGCGCTGGTGGATTTTACCGTCGGCGCCACCCCGCCTGACTGGTTTCCCTGGGGCGTGTACGCCGGCCCCCTCGACCCGCAACGGGCCAGGCTGCTCCTGGAAGGGTACCATACTATCGCGCCGCTGACCGACGCCGAGCGCAAGGCCCTTCCCGTACTGGTCGAGGTGATCTGGCTCCAGGGCAACCTGCGCCGCGTGCTGGGCACCTCCGACGCGGAACCCGATTATCATCTCGAAGTGCTGCACCAGGGTCGCCGGCTTTCCCGGTGGCTCCAGGAGCACCCCGATGTCCTCAACGTCGAGGCAAGCGAAGAGGAGAACACGGTTACGTTATCATTGCGCTAGAAGGAGCGGGGCATGTCCGAACGCCACGAGTACACCGATGAGGAATGGGCGACCCTGATCGGCGCGCCCATCGCCGTAATCGCCGCGGTGATCGGCGCGAGCCCCAGCGGGCCGATCGGGATCTCACAGGAGGTGCTTGCCGCCGTGCGCGCCTTTGAAGACGCCGCCAAAACGCGCCGCTCCAATCCCCTCATCGCTGCCATGCTGCTCACCCTCCGCGACCGTTTTTACGCCTATACCGGCAAGAGCGCCGACGATCCCGCCGTGGAACAGCTTGACATCTTCGCCCTCGGGCGCGACCCGGCCCGCGCTGTAGCCGTTTGCCGCGACGCCGCCGCCCTCCTGGCGCGCAAAGCGCCCCCCGACATCACCGCCGAGGTGCGCGCATGGCTGATGGACCTCGGCAATCAGGTGGCTAACGCCGCCATCGAGGGCGGTTTCATGGGCCTGGACGGCGAACGGGTCAATGAACGCGAACGCGCCATCCTCGCGGAGATTGCCGCCGCCCTGCAAGCGGAGGGGTGAGGATCGGCGCGGGCGCAGCCCCGCCAGACACATCCTGCCCCCGCAGTGGGTATACCGGGTTTCCCCGTCCCCCTCCCCGAAGGAGCGCTCGCAGGAACGCCCTGTCTCTGGGGCTTGCCCAGACCTCGGGTTTTTCGCTGGTTTTGGCGGCTACACCGCCAAAACCAACGAAAAATGATCGTCTCGGGCAGCCTAGCCGCCCCGATCCCCCCGCTGGAGGCGGACTCTGCGCCAGCGCCGGGTGCCGTGGCTGCCCCTCCTACACGGATACCTGGTACAATACTGTGGATAGACCTTATTCGTCGCGCGCGCAAGTGAAACCGCCAATCGCGCGCTCCACGACGATGTGATACCATTCCTGCCCAGCGAAAGCGAGCACGCCCATGACCCTGACCCACGGCTTTGAATTGCTGCGCGATGAGCATATCGCCGAATTGAACACTCGCGCGCGACTGTACCGCCACGCCAAGACCGGCGCCCAGCTCCTCTCACTTGAAAATGACGATGAGAATAAGAGTTTCGGTATTACCTTCCGCACCCCGCCCGCCGATAATACCGGCATTGCCCACATCCTCGAACACTGCGTGCTCTGCGGCTCGCGCAAGTACCCGGTCAAAAAGCCTTTCTTTGAACTGGTTAAGAGTTCGGTCAAGACCTTCCTGAATGCCATGACCTATCCGGACAAGACCGTCTACCCGGTCGCGTCCACCAATCTGACCGATTTCTACAACCTGGTTGATGTGTACCTCGACGCGGTCTTCTTTCCGCGCCTGACGCCTGAAGTGCTGAAACAGGAGGGCTGGCGCTACGAACTGCCCCGGAAAGACGCGTCTCTGGTCTTTCAAGGGGTGGTGTATAACGAAATGAAGGGCGCCTACTCGTCGCCCGATAATCTGCTCTATCGCTACAGCCAGCAGGCCCTCTTCCCGAACACCACCTATGGCGTCTCCTCAGGCGGCGATCCGAGGTACATTCCTGACCTGACCTACGAGCAGTTCAAACGCTTCCACGAAACCCTGTACCATCCATCCAACGCGCGCATCTTCTTCTACGGCGACGATGACCCCGAACGGCGCCTGCGGGTGCTCGACGCTTACCTGAGCCAGTTCGAGCCGCTGGAGAGTCCCTCGCAGATCGCCCTGCAGCCGCGCTTCGAGGCCCCTCGCGTCGTTGAGGAGACCTATCCCGCCTCAAGCGAGGAGAGCGGCAAGAAGGGCATGGTCAGCATAAACTGGATGCTTGGCGAGGAAAGCGACATGACCCGTGTGCTGGCCCTCGATGTACTGAGCTACATCCTGGTCGGCACCGCCGCCGCCCCGCTCTACAAGGCGCTGATGGACTCGCGCCTGGGCGAGAGTCTCACCGGCAGCGGCTATTACGACGGGCTGCGCCAGCATACTTTCTCGGTGGGCCTCAAGGGGATTGACCCCGCCGACGCGGCGCGGGTCGAGGAACTGGTGCTCCAGACGCTTGAGCATCTGGCGACGGAAGGGATTGACCCCGAGCAGGTGGCCGCGGCCCTGAACACGGTCGAGTTCGCCCTGCGCGAGAACAACACCGGGTCTTTCCCCCGCGGCCTGAGCCTGATGCTGCGCGCCCTGCACACCTGGCTCTATGATGGCGATCCTCTGGCTGCGCTGCGCTTCGAGGGGCCCCTGGAAGCGATCAAGGCCGCTGTGGCTCGCGGCGAGCCAATCTTTGAACGCCTGATCCGCGAAATGTTGCTCGACAATCCCCACCGCGTGCGCGTGGTGCTGCGCCCCGATCCCGCCCGGGCCGAGCGCGACGCCGCTGCGGAACGCGCTCGCCTCGAAGCCGTCCGCGCTGCGATGAGCGAGGCCGATCTCGAACGTCTGGTGGTTGAGACCGCCGAGTTGCGCCGGTTGCAGGAGGAACCCGACCGGCCCGAGGATCTGGCTCGCATCCCTACGCTGACCATCGCCGACCTCGACCGCCACGGCAAGACCATTCCCACCGACGAACTAGAGGTCGGCGGCGCGCCGTTGCTCTTCCACGACCTCTTTACCAACGGCGTGGTATACCTCGATCTGGCCTTCGACCTGCGGGCGCTCCCGCCAGAGTTGCTGCCCTTCGTGCCCCTCTTCGCCCGGGGCCTTACCGAGATGGGCACCACAAAGGAAGATTTCGTGCGCCTGGTGCAGCGCATCGGTCGCGAGACCGGCGGTATCAGCGCCTCGGCTATCACTGCCACCCACGTGATGACCGGCGAGCCGGTGGGCCGGTTGCTGGTGCGCGGCAAGAGCACCCTGGCCCAGACCGGGGCTATGCTGGCGATTATCCGCGACATCCTGCTCGAAATGCGCCTGGACGAGCAGGAGCGTTTCCGCCAGATCGTCACCCGCGCCAAGGCCAGCCGCGAGTCGTCGCTAGTCCCTAGCGGCAACGCCTACGCCCGCAAGCGCCTGGCGGCGCGCTTCGACGCTGCCGAATGGGCCGACGAGCAGATGAGCGGCATCAGCGGACTGTTCTTCGTGCGCGAGCTGGAGCGTCGCGTCACCGATGACTGGCCCGGCGTCCTGGCCCAGCTCGAGGCGCTGCGCCGCCATCTCGTCAATCGCGCGGCGCTGGTGGCCAATGTAACCGTTGACCGGCGCGCCTTCAGCACGATCGCGGCGGCTCTCGACGATTTTCTCGCCGAACTGCCCGCCGCGCCGTACACGCCCGCTGCCTGGCGCGTTGCCGAGCCCGGCCCGAATGAGGGCCTGATCATCCCCGCTCAGGTCAACTACGTGGCCAAGGGCGCCAACCTTAAGGCCCTGGGCGTCAACGTCGGCGGAGCGGCCAGTGCGGTCACGCGCTTCCTCTATAACGCCTACCTGCTGGAAAAGATCCGCGTGCAGGGCGGCGCCTATGGCGCCAGCAGCAGTTACGACCGTAGCAGCGGGATTTTTGCCTGGACGTCGTACCGCGATCCTCACCTGCTGCGGACTCTGGATGTCTATGACGGCACCGCCGCTTTCCTGCGGAGCGTGGAACTGGATCGTCTGACGGTTGAACGCAGCATTATCGGCACGATTGGCGACCTGGACGCCTACCAGTTGCCCGACGCGCGGGGCTACACCGCCCTGGTGCGCCATCTGACCGGCGTCAGCGACGAGTACCGCCAGAGCATCCGCGAGCAGATCCTCGACGCTACCGCCGACGATTTCCGCGCCTTCGCCGACGCGGCGGAGGCCGCGAGCGTCTACGGCGCTATTGCCGTCCTGGGTTCGGCTGAATCCATCGAGGCGGCTAACCGCGAACGTCCGGGACTATTGCAGCCAGTGCAGGTGTTGTAATTGCCGCCCCAACAGGAGCGCCACAGCGTGGCTCGCGAACAGGACCAGCCGCATCCTACCGACGCCTTCGGGTTGCCCGAAGGGCTTCTCGCCGCCATCGTCGCCGCGCTGCTACTGGTCGGGGTATTCGCGCTGCACGTCTTCGCCACCCCCATGCCTCCCGCCGAGCGTTGGGGCAGCCTGACCGCATTTAGCCTTCTGGCCCTGGGGTTGACCCTGCCCGGCTGCGCGACGCTGTACGACGGGCTGGGCCGCGTAGTGCGGCGTGACTGGCGCGCCCTGGCCGCGCTGCTGGCCGTGGCGCCCGTGCTCTACGCGGCCTACGCCCTCGCGGTGCGCGAACTGACCGCCGTGGGACTGATCTCGGCAATCCTTTTCACTATCGTGCCAGCCCTGGCCTTCAGTCTGGCCCGCGACCGCCGGCAACCCGCCCTCGGCGACGCAGTGGCGCTGACCTACCTCGGACTGGCCCTGGGCCTGCACCTGGTTCCACGCCTCACCCTGCCGCAGCAGGGCGGGCTGGTAGGCTTCTTCTCATTGACCCTGGCGCCGCTGCTCTTGCTCCTCTTCGCGGCGCGCGGCTGGCCCGGCCTGGGCTTCACCTGGCGCCTCAGCGGGCGCGAACTCCGCGATGCCCTGGCTGCGGGTCTGCTTGCAACCATTCTGGCCCTGGGAGCCAGCGCGCTGCTGTATGGCGCCCGCCCGGCTAGCAGCCTGCCCACTGCCAGCGCTTTCATTATGTCAGTTATTACCAGCTACTTTTTCGTCGCCCTGCCCATGGAACTACTCCTGCGCGGCGGAGCGCAAAACGGCCTGGCCCGCGCCCTGGAGGGCCGCGCCGGCCCCCGCGCGCCGTGGCTGGCTCTTGCTGCGGCCACGGCCCTTTCGGCGCTGGCCGGCGCCGCGCCGGGCGGGTGGCTGCCGGGGCCGGTTGCCGGGGGCCTCGCCGGCCTCGCCGCCGGCTGGACCTATATCCGCACCGGCAAGCTCACCGCCGCGGCCCTCGCCAGCGGGCTGGCGGTCCTGGGAACGAGCCTGGTCTGAACCTGCGTCTGTGAGGAGAGAAGGAGATCGCGCATGATCGCCCCGACCGCAGCCGCGCTGCCGATTGACGATCGCCGTGAACTGGCCGGCTGGTACTTCTACGACTGGGCCAACTCCGCTTTTTCAACTACTGTCGTTACCGTCTTTCTCGGGCCGTATCTCACATCAATCACCGAGGCCGCCGCTGACGAGCGCGGCCTGGTCTATCCCCTCGGCATCCCCGTCGCCGCCGGCGCCTTCTTCCCCTACATGGTCTCGCTATCGGTGCTACTGCAAGTCTTCTTCCTGCCCATCCTGGGCGCCATCGCCGATTACTCCCACGCCAAGAAGGGCATGCTGGCAGCCTTCGCCTATATCGGCGCAGGCGCCACGATGTTGATGTATTTTCTGGACGGGAACCGCTACTTTCTCGGAGGGCTGCTGTTCCTGATCGCCAACCTCGCCTTCGGCGCGTCGATCGTCTTTTACAATGCCTTTCTGCCCGAAATCTCCAGCCCCGACCGGCGCGACGCGGTCTCGTCGCGCGGCTGGGCGATGGGCTACCTGGGCGGTGGTTTGCTCTTGCTGGCCAATCTGGTGTTGTTCAGCAACCGGGAGGCGCTGGGGTTGCCGACCGACCTGGCTGTACGTATCAGCATCACCTCGGCGGGGATGTGGTGGGCCATCTTCACCATCATTCCGCTGCTGACCCTGCGCCGCCGCGAGCCATTGAAGCGGCTCCCCCCAGGCGAGCATTATCTGACGGTTGGCTTCAAACAACTGGCGCACACCTTCCGGGAAATGCGCCACTATCCCCAGACGTTGCTGTTTCTGGGCGCCTACCTGCTCTATAACGACGGCATCCAGGCGGTGATTGCTCTGGCCTCGCAGTTCGGGGCGCAGGAACTTGGCCTGGACCAGGGGATTCTCATCCAGGCGATCCTGATGGTGCAGTTCGTAGCCTTCTTTGGCGCCCTGGCCTTTGGCTGGATAGCGCAGCGCATCGGCTCAAAGCGGGCCATTCTCCTCAGCCTGCTCATCTGGAGCGGCGCGGTGATCTACGGCTACTTCATGCCCGCGGGCGTGCCAGCGCAGTTTTTCCTGCTCGCGGCGATCATCGCCCTGGTGCTGGGAGGCAGTCAGGCCATCAGCCGTTCAGTCTTCTCGCTGATGATTCCGAAGGGGCAGGAAGCGGAGTACTTTGGCATCTACGAGGTGAGCGAACGGGGTACGAGCTGGCTGGCGCCCTTTCTCTTCGGACTGGCCTACCAGTTCACGACCAGCTACCGTATCGCGATCATCTCGCTGATCATCTTCTTCGTGGCGGGGTTCGCGCTGCTGCTCTTCGTGGACGTGCGGCGCGCGGCTGAAGCGGCGGGCAACGTGGCTCCGGCAACCGCGTAGCGCCGGCCCGCCGGGCCAGCGCTACGTAAGGCATTTACCGGCGCGGCGGGGACCGGCGGCGCTGGCGCTCGGCCCCGCGCTCAACCATTGTCTGCCAGGCGGCATCAGGGTCGAGGGGGCGAGCGAGGATCTGGTCGCTGACCCGATGGGCCTGAGCATCATTAAGCAGGGCCAGTTCCCGTTCGTGCTCGTCGGCTTCGGGGGTGAGCCGGGCATAGTCGCGCCAGAAGCGCCAGAGCAGAACGATCAGGCTCACCAGCGCCAGTGCGGCCAGCCCGAAGACCAGGTAGAGCGTCACCGCCGCCCCTCCTGGCGCTGTTTGAAGAAGATCCCCGCCGCTTCGGTGCGGTTGCTCACTCCGAGTTTCTGGTAGATATTTTGCAGATGGAACTTTATGGTGTTCTCACTGACATTCAGGCGCTGGGCGATCTGAGTATTGGTCAGGCCCTGGGCCACCAGCGAGAGCACCTCGGCCTCGCGCTCGGAGAGATCGGTGGCCGGACCGGTGCGGTGCCGTTGCTGACGCAGCCAGCGCCGGGCCGCCTGCGGAAAGACGAGTTGCCCCTGGTAGACCTGGCGGATGCATGCCACCGTCTGCTGCGGCGGTTCGGTCTTCAGGGCAAAGCCATCGGCTTCGGCTTCGAGGGCCGACTGGATGGTATCGCCATCGTAGAAGGCCGAGAGCACCAGCACCTTGGCCGGCAACCCCTCGGCGCGAATGCGCTGCAGGCACTCTAGCCCGCTGACCGTGGGCATCTGTAAATCGAGGACCACCACATCGGGCCGCAACGTGCGCACCGCGTCAACCACCTGGTCGCCGTCACTGGCGGTGCCAACCACCTCGATGTCGCCCTCGGCCTCGATGAGCGAGCGCAACCCTTCCAGCACCAGCGCATGATCATCGGCAAGAAAAACTCTAATCATTTCTGCCGTATGGTATCTCAACCCGCACCCGGGCGCCCTGACCGGGTGCGCTCTCGATGCTAAAGCTCCCGCCGAGTAGATGCACCCGCTCGCGCATCCCTTCCAGACCGAAATGCCCCGCCAGGGGTCGCTGCATTACTTCGGCGACATCGAACCCCTGGCCGTCATCGTACACCTCCATCGTGATCCTGCGCCCGTCACAACTCAAAGTAACACTGTGGCGCCGGGCCTGCCCATGGCGCGCGGCGTTTGAAAGCGCCTCTTGCAAAATCCGGTAGAGTGAGATCTTAACCGGCAATGGCACCGCCGGCAACTCGCCGAGGATCTCCAGGCTGACGGGATTGCCGGTCAATTCTTCGTGCTGGATTACCAGCCCTTCGAGGATGGAGACCAGGTCGCGACGCTGGAACTCGGGTGGACGGAAGGCGCCCATGAAATTGCGGATCTCGTTGAGCGCATGTTCCAGTAACCCGATGCTGCGCTTGATGCGCAACAACTCCTCCTCGAAGAGTGGTTGCTGCTGAGCCAGGCGCCGTTGCACCACATACAGTTGTGACAACGCGGCGAAAATATTCTGAACCGGACCATCGTGAATGTCAAGGATGATCCGGCCCACTTCGCGTTCAGCAATTTCGAGGAACCGCCCGGAGGCTTCGGTGTTCCCGTTGTCCGCTTGCATGCTTGTCATGGCCGCGCCGCCTTTCCAGACATGTGGACATATTATACACCGCGCCGGAATGAGACGACACAGGCCCCTGCGATCCCCCTGAGTAATGATTTCTTAACTTTGGAGCGTTCGCGCAACCCTCTGGTTGCGCGCGGGATATCCAGGGTTTTCCTACGCCCTGGCCAGGGGGGGACCAGGCCGGGAACGCTGGTTTTCCCATCTCCCTGCCCGTGGAGTAAAAGCGGGAACCCCGATTTCCCTGCATCTATGCCGGATATACAGTGTTGGCCGCAACCGCGCCAACTCCAAAATCAAAAATCCACAATCTAAAATCATATCAGCGTCCTTCCGCCCCCAGCCGCCCTAGCAACACCCGGTACGGATCGGGATTGTCAGGGTGCCATTCGAAGCGCGCGCGCTCGAACCACTGCACTGTCAGCGCGCGCCCCTCGATCGTCTCGGTCTGCGGCTCGCTGAGCGGCAGGCCGAAGAGGGCCAGGTTCTCGGCCAGACTGTAGCCGCGCCGCCCGTCGAACTCCAGCCCCCGCCCTCGGAAGTAGCTCAGGAACGGCTCGCAGAGGCTGTGACCGGTCTCGGCAAAATACAGACAGCCGGCAGGCGCGCCGCTTACCCGGGCAAACTGCTGCCAGTCGCGGCCCTGACGCGCCAGCGCCTCGGCGCCCAGTCGTCCGAGCAGCACGTCGTAGGGCCGCTGGTTCTGCGGATGCAGCTCTAGACGATTACGCTCAAACTCCTGGGCCTGCACCTCGCGCCCCTCAATGGTGACGCTCCGCTGGGGACTGATCGGCAAGCCGAAGACCGGCAAGCCGCCGTTCTCGCGCCAGTAGGCGAGCAGGCGCCCGCACACCTGGTGACCCGTCTCGGGGAAGGTCTGGCAATTCGCGGGGGCTGGTTCCGGCGGGAGCGCGACCTGACCGACCTCGCGCCGGAAGCGGTCGCTCAGTTCGCGGGTCAGGCGGAGGTAGAGGTCGCCATAGCGCTCACTCGGCTCGATGTGGCTGCCTTCGTAGAACTCGTTGAAGCTGGTGAGCACCACAGCCTGCGCGTTACGCTCGATGGCCGTCTGCCATGTGCTCCGGTAGTACTCGCCGTTCTGCCGGTCGCGGGCATGGCCGCCGCGGATGCGCAGATCGTCGTAGCCAGGCATCACCGTGGCGACGAAGGGCCGGTTCTGCCCGTTGGCGCGGTTCCACTGTTCGAGCCGGCTTGCATACGAGGCCATGGCCGCGCCGGGCCGGCGCTCCCAACTGATGTCAAAGTAGTAGAGCGCGTCGTAGATCTCCAGATAGCCGAAATTGTCCGTGCCGCCAAACCAGAACTGCTCGCGTCCCGGATCGGCCCGGTTGCGCAACTCGCGCCACGCGCCCACGTCGCCCAGGGCGGGCGGGTTGAACCAGAACACCACCGGGCGGCCCTGGTAGCGCAGGTAGTTCGGCTGGCTGAAAAAGTCGCGCTTCAGCACGTCCACAGCCCGCGCCAGACTTTCGATGCTCCGCAGAGCGCCCCAGGCTGAGTGATCGGGGATAATCGCCACCTGCAGGTCGCGGCCTCCTTCGCGGGCCAGTTCGATCAGCCGGCGGCAGCGCTTGTTCAACCGGTCTTCGTCGGGACCGTACCAGGTGCACACCAGGGCGTCAATGCCCGCGTCATCGGCCTGCTGCACGTGGCGGCGCATGGCCTCTTCATCGCCGCCGCTGTAGCGCGGCGCTGGCAGGTCGCTCATCCGGCTGTATGACCAGTCCGAAAGCTCCCACCAGGGATAGTAGAAGGCCATGATCGGTCGCTCCGGCGCAGCCCGCGCTGGCGCCGCCGGAGAAAGCGTCAGGCCGGCCAGGATCGCCGGGATCAGCATCAGCGCGATTCGGTGAAGATAGCGATGGTGAGGCATGCTGGCTCCGTATCCCCCCAGACCTCTCAGGTTTGATAAACCTGTGAGGTCTGAGACAAGTTAAGACGCACTTTCCGGTGTAGCCTGTTGCGCGCCGGTTGGGAGGAGAGCCGTGGAGGCGTGCGCCCGGTACGCTCGCCGGTTCCGCCCGCGGCGGCAGACTCGTCTTTGCTTCCCTGAGACATGCATCTGCCGCGGGCGGAACGGGGGTTGCAGGGAGGCCGCGCCTCCCCGCGCCTCTCCGCGTGCATAGCGTGAACCGCCGCAATCAAGGCTTGCACTAATTTTCCCGGCACATGCTACCCTCTTCCGCGCCCGCGGACAGTAGCTCTTCGGTCCTGTTCCACCGCCTGGACCTCCTCACCGTCCCGTGCCGATCTGCGGTATGATAGAGAGAACAAGCGCCAATCAGACCAGCAGGAGACCCCCGATGCTCACCGACCGCGCCCGTGAGACGCTCTACACCTGGGTCGCCGCCGATAGCCTGCGCAAACACTGCGAGGCGGTGTCAGCCTGCATGGTCCACTTCGCCCAGCGGAACGGCGCGGACGCCGACCTCTGGGGCGCTGTGGGCCTGCTCCACGATATGGACTTTGAGCGCTACCCCGATATGCCTGAAGACACGCCAGAGGTGCATGCGCTGGCACGCGCCCTGATCACTGGCGAACCGGTGCCTGAAACGCTGCCCGGACATCCTTTCTATGGCGTGAAGTATCTGCGCGACACCGGCTGGCCGCCCGAGGTGTTGCGCGCTATTCTCAGCCACGCCGACTATAGCGGCATCGCCCCCGAGTCGCCCCTGGAGCGGGCGCTTTACGCCGTGGATGAATTGAGCGGTTTTGTGACCGCCGTGGCCCTGGTGCGCCCGGACAGGTCTATCCACAGCGTCGAGGTGGCGTCGGTAAAGAAGAAGATGAAGGACAAGGCCTTCGCCGCCAAGGTGAGCCGCGAGGGTATGCGTCATGGCGCGGAGGTTATCGGCATGCCCCTCGATGACCTGATCGCCGAGGTGATCGCCGGGCTGCGCGCCGCCGCGCCGCGCCTGGGGCTGGAGGGCGCGGCGTGAGGCCCCCCGCCCGAATGACCGCTTGATGGTACGTGCTCGGATTTACCGCAGAGCACGCAGAGGTGAGCTTTTTGAAGTCCCTTGCGCCCCTCCGCGCCCTCTGCGGTGTGAGCGTGTTTGGTAGATGGTATCGCTTGACGATGCTTCCCCGCCACATCTGGCCGGATACGGCGACCATCAGCGCGGGCCGGCTCCACGTCGGCGGATGCGACGCGCAGGCCCTCGCCGCTGCCTACGGCACGCCCCTGTACGTGTTGGACGAGGCGACGCTGCGCAATGCGATGCGCGCCTACCTGGAGGCCTTCCGCAGCCAGGGGGCGCCCTTCGGGGTGCACTACGCCGCCAAGGCGCTGCTCAACATCGCGCTGGCCCAGATCGTCGCGCAGGAGGGCCTGGGTCTGGACGTCGTCTCCGGAGCGGAATTGCTGGTGGCGCGGTGCGCTGGCGTGCCGCTGGAGCGGGTCCACTTTCACGGCAACGCCCCCGGCGACGCGGAACTGGAGCGCGCCGTGGCCTGGGGCGTCGGCGCGGTGGTGGTTGACAACCTCGATGAACTGGACCGGCTCGCCACGCTGACGAACGGACGCGCAAGACCCCAGGGCGTTCTCCTGCGCGTGGCGCCGGGCATCGCCGCGCGCACCCACGCCTCCATCGCCACCGGCGGCGCGGACTCCAAGTTTGGCCTGCCCCCCGAAGCGCTTGACGCCGCCGCGACGCGGTTGCGCGCCAGCTCTGGCCTGCGCTTTCTCGGGCTGCACGCCCACATCGGTTCGCAACTCTTTGACCTGGAACCGCTCCGGGCCACCGTCGTCGTCCTGGTGAAGCTGGCGGCCCGCCTGCGCGCCCGCCACGGCCTGACGGCGGAGGAACTTAGCCCTGGCGGGGGCCTGGGCGCCCCCTATCTGGCCGAAGAAGCCGCACCCGACATCGGAGCCTACGCCACGGCCCTGAGCGCCACACTGCGCGAGCAGTGCGCCGCCGATGCCTTGCCACTGCCGCGCCTGACGGTCGAACCGGGGCGCTCGATCGTCGCGCGGGCGGGCGTAGCTCTCTACACGGTCGTCGGGCGCAAACTGGCCGCCGATGGAACGACGCGGTACATCCACGTTGACGGCGGCATGGCCGACAACCCGCGTCCGGCGCTCTACAACGCCCGCTACACCGCGCTGCTGGCCAATCGCGCCGGAGAGCCTCCCGGCCCGCCCGTCACCGTCGCCGGACGCTACTGCGAGTCGGGCGATGTGCTCCTGCACGATGCCCCGCTTCCCCCGGCTCGTCCCGGCGATCTGCTGGCCGTCGCCACCGCCGGGGCTTACACCCTCAGCATGGCCGGCACCTACAATCTGACGCCCCGGCCCGCCGCTATCCTCGTGGCCGAGGGGCGCGCCCGCCTCATCCAGCGCCGCGAGACCGAAGACGACCTGCTGGCGCGCGATGTGCCGTTATGAGGCGTGGGGAACCCTGATTGCTCCACATCCCCGCCCGCGGGGAGGGTTTGCGAGGACGACTCCCTTCCCAGGAAAACCCTCCTATAACAACAACAACGACACGGTATAGATCACCAGCCCCGCCAGACCACCCACGATGGTGCCGTTAATGCGAATAAACTGCAAATCGCGCCCGATGGCCAGTTCGATCTTGCGCGTTACCTCGGCGGTCTCCCAGGAACGCACCGTCTGGGTCACAAAATCGCCGGCCGCGCGCCCATAGCGCCGCACCGCGTACCGGACCAGTTCCTCGGTCCAGCCCTCGACCCGCAGGCGCCATTCCGGGTCGCGTTCGAGCACATCGCCAACGTGGCTGAGACCACGGGCAATGGAAAGGCGCAGCGAGGAACCCGGCGTGGCGCTCTGCATTAACAGATTCGCCTTCACGTCCTGCCACAGGTTCCCCGCCACCTCCCGCAGGCGAGGATGTTTCAGCAACTCCTGCTTCAACTCCTCGCCGCGGGCGCGAACATCGGGATCGTACTGCAAATTGACGATCCAGGCATCGAGCGTGTTGGTGAATTGCTCGTAGAGCGGGTGATCGGGGTCCTCGCTCAGTTCGCTCAGGATCTTGCGCGCGCCGTCGAGCAGCCGCTCATAGATCTTCTGGTCCACGATTCGCGGCACCCAGGCGGGCAACTCGCCAGCGATCCGTTTACGGATCATCTCCTGATTGTCCTCGATCCACTCCGTCAGCACGCGCACCAGTTGCAGCAACACATCGCGCTGGCGATGCTCGGCGACGACGATGCCCAGCAGTTGCGCGACGAGCGAGGTGGCGGGCACGGCGCCGAGGCGCTCGCTCAGCGTGCGCTGGAGCAGCGCTCCAACCTCCTCATCGTTCACGACGCGCAACAGGCCGGCCATACTCTCGGCGACCACATCGGCAGCCTGGGTGCTGCGCCGGGGGTCACGCAGCATCTGGGCGATGCGCCCGGCGATATCCTGCCTGCGTAGCCGTTCTGCAATACGATCAGGGTCGAGGAAGTTCCGCTCGATGAAGCGTCCCAGGCTCTCGGCGATGCGCTCGCGGCGCTGGGGGATGATCGCCGTGTGAGGAATAGGTAAGCCAAGCGGATGGCGGAAGAGCGCCGTCACGGCGAACCAGTCCGCCAGGGCGCCGATCATCGCCGCTTCGGAGAAGGCGCGCACAAAACCCACCCATGGCCCCAGATGGCGGTAAAGGGTCGCAACCACAAAGATGATCGTCACCAGGATCAGCAGGCCCGTCGCCAGGCGCTGCATCCGCCGCAACTCTGCGGCGCGTTGAGTATCGTCCATATGCGGGGGCATTCCCTATGAGAAACGGTCTACGCAGCGTTGCTCTGATGAGGTTCGCAGCCGGCGAGCCTTCGGAGATTATACCGCTTCTGGATTATCTCCTCGTGGAACCGCGGGGCGCCGGCGAAGCCGAAACGACCATGCCTTACGATATTGTTATCAGACGCGAACGTGAGGAGGAAAGGCAAGCGGGAGGCGACGTGGCATAGCCCTGCGCCTTATGCCTGCGAGGGCGCCGGCAGCAATGGATGACCATACTGTTATGCGGGCGACTTCGCATGTACAAAAGCTCTGGCTATAATGGCAATGGTTTTCCGTGCAGTGTGGTGCTGCTGTTTCGCTCTGGTTGAACCAGGAGGAACCCGGTGCTGCTCACTCCCTCGCTCCCGGCCTCTGTGCGTCCCCGTTCTGCCTTGTGGCGCCTGCTCCTCGCCCTGCTCTTTACCCTGCCGCTGCTGCGAGTGATGGCCCGGCCCACCGCCAGTCCGCTTCCCGTCTTTCGTCAGAGCTCCGGCGCCCGTGGCGCAGAGACGCGGCTGGCCTCCACGCGCCTCGACGCCGCGGATTGGGCCGCTGTGCGCCGCCTGCTGGCGCCCCCTGCCTACCACCTCCTCACCAGCGCCAATGGCTACCGCGCCGCCAACCCCCGCCAGGGCTGGCGCGTGAGCTTTGCCCCTGACGGCACGGTGAGCCTGCGTCCCGATCAGGAGGCCGCCTGGCAGTGGCGGCTGCGCTTCGCCGCCTATGGCTACCGCGAACCCCTGCCGCTCACCCGACCGATGCACGTGAGTGCCAGCGGCCTGCAGGCGCGCTACGTCTGGAGCCGGACCGTCACCGAGTGGTGGGTGAACCGTCCCGATGGCCTTAAACAGGGCTTTACCCTGGAGCGGCGGCCGGAGGGCTTCGATGGACGCGCGCCGCTGCGCCTCTGGCTGGCCCCCGAAGGCGACCTGCGCCCGGCGCTGGCTGGAGAGGCGGTGCGCTTCCTGGATCGCGCCGGGAATACGGTGCTCCACTATCATACCCTGCAGGCCTGGGACGCGACCGGGCGAGAGGTCGCCGGGCGCATCGAGGTGCGCGACGGGCATGTGACGCTGGCCCTCGACGATGCCGCGGCGATCTACCCGCTGACGATTGACCCCGTCGTGCAGACGACCTACCTCAAGGCCGCCAACGCCAGCGCGAACGATGAGTTTGCTTACACCGTCGCGGTTGACGGTGATACGATTGTTGTCGGCGCGCGCTTTGAAGACAGCGGCAACCCTGCCACTCCCGACGACAACAGCGCCCAGGATACCGGCGCAGTCTATGTATTTGCCCGCAGTGGCGCGACATGGACCCAGCAGGCCTACCTCAAGGCCGCTCTTCGCGATCCGGGCGATGACTTCGGGTTCGCCGTGGCCATTGACGGTGATACCCTCGTCGTAGGCGCATCGGGGGAGCAAAGCGGCATCCCCGGCAACCCTGGCGACAACAGCGCCGATGACTCCGGCGCGGCCTACGTCTTCGTCCGCAATGGAACCGCCTGGTCGCAACAGGCCTACCTTAAGGCCAGCAATCCTGGCGTGCAAGACTACTTTGGCCGCTCGGTGGCCATCTCCGGCAACACCATCGTTGTCGGCGCCTATAACGAAGACAGCGGCAATCCCGCCAACCCTAACGACAACAGCGCCTCTAACGCTGGCGCGGCCTACGTCTTCGTCCGCAACGGAACCACGTGGTCGCAACAGGCTTACCTCAAGGCCGACAACGCTGGCACGGAGGACCAGTTCGGGCGTTCGGTCGCGATTGCTGGCGATACGATCGTCGTTGGCGCGCCCTACGAGGATAGCAGCACCCCTGCCAACCCGAATGACAATGGCGCCAACAACTCGGGCGCGGCCTATGTCTTCACCCGCAGCGGCGCAACCTGGACGCAGCGCGCCTATCTCAAGGCCAGCAGCATCGCTGCGGGTGACCAGTTCGGCTACGCCGTCGCCCTTGACGGCAATACGCTGGTCATCGGCGCGCCGGGCGAGGGCGGCTCCGGCGCCGCCTACGTCTTTACCGGCAGTAGCGTGAACTGGACACAGCAAGCCTACCTCAAGGCCGCCAATGCCGGGAACGTGGACTACTTCGGCGCATTTGTCGCCATTGATGGCGACATTCTCGCCGTCGGCGCGCCCGGCGAAGACAGCCTCAGTGTGAATAATCCAGACGACAACAGCGCCACCGATGCTGGCGCGGCCTACGTCTTCACCCGCAGCGGCGCGACCTGGACGCAGCGGGCCTACCTTAAGGCCGCCAACGCCCAGGCCGGCGATCTCTTCGGCACGTCAACAGCCATCGCCGGCGCGACCGTGGTCGTCGGCGCGCCCTATGAGGATGGGAGCGGTCCTGCTTCAAATGAAAACGCCCCCGACGCTGGCGCCGCCTATGTCTTCCTGAGCGACGACGTGGCCCCCGGCGTCACGGTCGAACAGGCCGCCGGACAGCCCGACCCGGCCGCCAGCGGCCCGATCCTGTTCACCGCCACCTTCAGCGAGCCGATTGACTCCAGCACCTTCACCCCTGGCGACGTGACCCTCGGCGGCACGGCGGGCGGCCCGCTTAGCGCCGCCCTCACTCGCGTCAACGCCACCACCTTCACCATCGCCGTCAGCGGCATGCGCAGCGGCGGGACGGTAACGGCCAGCATCCCTGCCGGGGCCGTCACCGACCTGCTGGGCAACCCCAACACCGCCTCGACCAGCAGCGATAACACGGTGACATTCGAGTACCGGGCGCTGCTGCCGCTGGTCGTTAGATAGGCTTCGCGCGGCTGCGCGGCACACCGGCTTGACCCTCCTCACCCTCCCCCGACCCCCGCCCTCTCCACCTTTGGTGGAGAGGGCGGGGGAGGAAGAGCGGCGGCTGCGCGGCACACCGGCTTGACCCTCCTTACCCTCCCCCGACCCCTGCCCTCTCCTGGTGGAGAGGGCGGGGGCGCCGAGCGTAGCGAGGCGGAGGAGGATGAGGAAAAACGCCCCTGCCGCCGGCTGGAAGAAGAAGGGGCAACTCCGTTTCCCACCCCCTGCAAAGGAACGTGGTACAATACACAGGTATGACACCAATGTTCTCTATCCTGGCCCGCGACCCGGCCTCACGCGCCCGTGCCGGCGTGCTGCGAACGGCGCATGGCGAGGTTGCCACACCGGTGTTTATGCCAGTGGGCACGCGCGGCAGCGTCAAGGCCCTTACCCCCGACGAACTGCGCGCCCACGGCGCAGAGATCATCCTCGGCAATACCTACCACCTGTACCTGCAGCCCGGTCACGAACTGATCGCCCGGCGCGGCGGCCTGCACCGCTTCACGGGCTGGCACGGCCCCATCCTCACCGACAGCGGCGGCTTCCAGGTCTTCTCGCTGGTCCACGGCGGGATCGCCGACGAAATCAAGGGCCGCCGGCCCCAGCAGCCCGGGCGCCTCAATGATATGGTGAAGGTGACCGAAGACGCGGTGATTTTCAAAAGTTATCTGGACGGCTCGCGCCACGTCTTTACGCCTGAGCGCAGCATCGAGGTGCAGCACCACCTGGGCGCGGATATAATCCTGTGCTTCGATGAACTGCCGCCTTACCACGCCGGCTACGAGTACACGCGCGAAAGCATGCAGCGCTCGCACCGCTGGGCGGCGCGCTGTCTTGAGGCCCATCGGGCGCGCGATGCGGAGCGCCTGCCCAATCCCGACCAGCGGCTCTTCGGCATCGTCCACGGCGGCGTATTTCCCGACCTGCGACGGGAGAGCGCCGAAACCCTTGGCGATATGGGCTTTGATGGACTGTGCATCGGCGGATCACTGGGGGCCAGCAAGGAGCAGATGTACGAGGTGGTTGACATGACCGTGCCGCACCTGCCCGACGGGCTGGCGCGGCACCTGCTGGGCGTCGGCGATGTGGACGATCTCATCGAAGGCGTGGCCCGGGGTATTGACATGTTCGATTGCGTCAGCCCGACCCGCCTGGGCCGTCACGGCACGGCGCTGGTGCGCGACCCGGAGCGACGGTGGAAGCTCAATGTGCAGAACGCCGCGCTCCGCGAAGATGACGATCCTTTGCAGCCAGGCTGCGCATGCGCCGCCTGCCGCACCTTCTCACGGGCCTACATTCATCACCTCTACCGGGCCGGGGAACTGCTGGGCATTCGCCTGGTCAGCCTGCACAACGTGGCTTTCTTGCTCTCCCTCATGGCCGACATTCGCACCGCAATCATCGAGGGGCGCTTCGCGGCGCTCTACGAAGCGTGGCTCGGCAAACCGATTCTGGATTTTGGATTTTAGATTCTGGATCGGGCTCATCTATGGGCGGTTGATGCCCTGCCGATGCGCCCGACCCAATCCAAAATCCCAAATCCCAAATCCCAAATCCCCTACCGGGCCGCCCCTTCCACTATGTCGCGCTCCTCGACATAGCGGAAGATGTCCGTCTCGCTGATGATCCCTACCGGAACGCCATCGCGGACCACCACGACGCGGCGAATGTTCTTCTCCAGCATAAGCGCGGCGCACTCGGCGAGGGTCCTGTCGGGGGAGATGGTAATCAGCGGGCGCGTGGCGATCTCATCAACCGTCATGCCATTCATGGGCACATTGTTGCGAACGATCTTCTTGAGCACATCGCGCATCGTCATGATGCCCCAGTCCTTGCCATCGGTCGGCTCGACCACCACGGAAGTGATGCCCCGCGAGCGCATCAGGTGCGTCGTATCGCTGAGCGGCGCATTGGCCGCCACCGACACCACATTGCGGGTCATCAACGCCCCTACCGTGGCGCGGGGGAAGGTTTCGTGCTCGACCGGGCGCACCAGGTCGGGGCTGACAATATCATGGCCGATGCGGCGCTCATCGCCGATGACGCGGTCCATGTTGGCGATCATTGCATCGGCGAACTGTGAGGTGCGCACCTCGCGCGCGCCTTCCATCAGACGAGCGAAGTCATAGGTCACCACCTTTTGCTGGATGGTGCGCTCCAGGGCGGCGACGATCAGATCGGCGGCTTCGATCCAGCCCATGTAGCGCAGCATCATGTCGCCGGAAAGGATGACCGAGCCGGGGTTGACCTTGTCGAGATTGGCGTACTTGGGGGCGGTGCCGTGGGTGGCTTCGAAGATGGCATGGCCGGTGACATAGTTGATGTTCCCGCCGGGAGCGATGCCAATGCCGCCGACCTGGGCCGCCAGGGCGTCGGAGAGGTAATCGCCGTTGAGATTGGGAGTGGCGATCACATCAAACTCGTCGGGGCGCGTGAGCACCTGCTGGAGGGTAATATCGGCGATGGCGTCTTTAATGAGAATGCGCCCGGCCTTGAGGGCCTCGGCCTGCTCAGCATTGGCTGCGGCCTCGCCCTGCACCGCGCGGGTGCGCTCCCACTGCGACCAGGTGTAGACGTAGTCGCCGAAGGCTCGCTCGGCATACTCATAGCCCCAGTCGCGGAAGGCGCCTTCGCTGAACTTTTGAATGTTCCCTTTATGGACCAGGGTCACGCTTTTGCGCTTGAACTGAATGGCGTACTGAATAGCCGCGCCGACCAGCCGCTCGGTGCCCACGCGGCTGATCGGCTTGATGCCCACGCCGACCTCAACCTTGCCCTCGGGATTGGCGCCCAGCATGCGCAGGAAGGCGTCGGTCTTTTCCGCCGTGCCAAAGCGGATCTTCTCGAAATCGCCGGGAAAGGTGTCACGCAGAAAATCAAGGACTCTTTGCGCCTCGGGAGTGCCGGCGCGATATTCGATCCCGGCGTAGAGATCCTCCGTATTCTCGCGGAAGATCACCATATCCACCTTTTCGGGATGCTTTACCGGCGACGGCACGCCGCGGAAATGGCGCACCGGGCGCAGACAGACGTAGAGATCGAGGAGCTGGCGCAGCGCCACGTTGAGCGAACGGATGCCGCCCCCGACCGGCGTGGTCAACGGCCCCTTAATGCCCACCAGATACTTCTGGAAGGCCTCGACCGTCTCATCGGGGAGCCAGTTGCCGGTCTCGCGGAAGGCTTTTTCGCCGGCGAGCACCTCGTGCCAGACAATCTTCCGTTTGCCGCCGTAAGCTTTCTCGACTGCGGCGTCGAAGACGCGCACGCTTGCGCGCCAGATATCGGGACCGGTGCCGTCGCCCTCCACGAAGGGGATGATCGGACGGTCAGGAACGACCAGTTTGCCGTCCTTGATAGAGATGATCTCGCCTTCAGGAGCCGTGCGCGTAGCCATCCTCGTTTCTTCCTCCCGGGTAGACTCTTGCCAGGCCGCCCCTCAGGCCGTGCGTATCGCCAGAGGGCGACCAGCCGGCACAGAACGCTGCGTTGCGCATACAGGGGGGTGACCGGGCAACATTATAGCCTAGAATTGCCGGTCATGCATCAGCTTTTCCCCCCGCCTGGCCGGAGTGCGAGGCCGCACGGTTTCCCTGCATCGTCGCCGCCTGTCCAGCAAGGGGCGCATGCTTCGTTCGAGGACGCTGCGCCCCGGGCGCAATAATGCCATATAATTCCAGCATAGTGAAAAGTATTTGCACAGGGCGCGCACGATCTTTCCTGCATAGCCGGGTGTAACGGCAAGCGAATTGCCCCTGAAATGCTTGATCCATGCTTCACGATGATCGCACAGCAAAAGTAAACCTATTGCAATATGATTGCCCATCCATCGTGCACATTGACACAAGTTTAAAGATGCGTATAATTCCTGGTAGCGCCTGATCTGATCGCCCGCTCGCACACCGCCCGCCACGACCATCGGGTCATCGCTTCCACCCGGGGTTCGAGCACTTGCGCGCCGCCGCACTGCCGCCGCAGCGTCACGGCGCCCGCCTGATGGAGGGAGCCATGCTCGGTTCGTTCCTTCCCATCCTCATCCTCTTCCTGATCGCCGTCTTTATCGCCGTGTTCGTGATTACCCTCTCGTCGCTGCTGGGGCCCAGACGCGGCAGCCCGCGCAAGCTGGCGCCCTACGAGTCGGGCATGGAGCCAATCGGCCCCGCCATCCGGCGCATCCCGGTGAAGTTCTACGTCGTGGCGATGCTGTTTATCGTCTTCGATATCGAAGTGGTGTTCTTCTACCCGTACGCCCTGGTCTTCCGGCAACTTGGCCTGCCGGGCCTGATCGCCATCGGCGTCTTCTTCCTGGTGCTCGTGATTGGGTTCGTCTATGAGTGGAAGAAAGGGGCTCTGACATGGGAATAGAAGAAAAGGCCGGTGATCTGGGAGTGATCACCACCTCGCTGGAATATGTCGTCAACTGGGGCCGCACCAATGCGATGTGGCCGCTGCTCTTCGGCCTGGCTTGCTGCGCCATCGAGATGATGGGCGCCCAGAGCGCCAACTACGACCTGTCTCGCTTCGGCATGGAGATCAACCGGGCTTCGCCCCGCCAGGCCGACCTGATGATCGTCGCCGGGCGCGTCAGCCGGAAGATGGCTCCGGTGGTGCGCCGGCTCTACGACCAGATGAGCGACCCCAAGTGGGTGATCGCCATGGGTGATTGCGCCGCCTGCGGCGGCATTTTCAACAACTATGCTATCGTGCAGGGCGTGGATGAAGTCGTGCCGGTGGATGTCTATGTCGCCGGCTGCCCGCCGCGCCCCGAAGCGTTGATCCACGGGATCATGCTCCTGCACGAGAAGGTAAAGCGTGAAAAGATCAGCGGCAAGAAGGAGGAGCCCATCCGCCTCAGCCAGCCGCCGCTCCAGGTTGATGCGGCCAGAAAGTAGCGCTAACCTATGGATAACCAGATCCTGCTCCATCGCATCACCGCTCAGTTCCCCGATGCCGTGCTTGAGTCGGTGGAGTTCCGCGGCGATCTGAGCCTCACTGTGCGCCCCGACCGCTACCTGGAGGTGGCTCGCTTCCTGCGCGATGATCCCGGCCTGCGCTACACGTTCCTTGAGAATCTGTGCGGCGTCGATTATCTGGGACGTGTCCCGCGCTTCGAGGTGGTGGCCCACCTGGTGAGCATGCTGCACCTGCACCGCGTCTGTCTGAAAGTTGGCGCGCCGGAGGAGCATCCGCACGTGCCCTCCCTCACGCCCCTCTTCCCGACCGCCAACTATCAGGAGCGTGAAGCCTTCGACCTGCTCGGCATCGTGTTCGACGGGCATCCCGCCCTTGCCCGCATCCTGATGCCCGATGACTGGATCGGTCATCCGCAACGCAAGGATCATCCCCTGGTGGAGGAGGAGGTCGCCTTTACCTTCAACCAGGAGCGGATCTACGCCCATAAGCCCTTCGCGAAGGAATAATGCGTTGCGCCCCCCTCCGGGTCGCGCGCCGAGAATACGCCCATGACCAATACGCTTCACGTGCCCACCCCCCAGGAGATCACCGGACCGGCCATCGCCGGCAAGACCGAGACGATGGTGCTCAACATGGGGCCGCACCACCCCAGCACCCACGGCGTGCTCCGGCTGGTGCTGGAACTCGATGGCGAGGTGGTGGTGAACGTCGCGCCCGATGTCGGCTATCTCCATACCGGTATCGAGAAGACCATGGAGAGCAAGACCTACCAGAAGGCGGTGGTGCTCACCGACCGCATGGATTACCTGGCGCCGCTCTCCAATAACCTCTGCTATGCGCTCGCCGTCGAGAAACTGCTGGGGGTCGAGATCCCCGAACGGGTGCAGGTGATCCGGGTGCTGCTGGTCGAATTGCAACGCATCGCCTCGCACCTGGTCTGGCTCGGCACCCATGCCCTCGACCTGGCGGCGATGAGCGTGTTCCTCTACGCCTTCCGCGAGCGCGAGCAGATCCTGGATATTTTTGAACTGGTCTCCGGCGCGCGGATGATGACCAGTTACATCCGCATCGGCGGCCTGGCCTACGATGTGCCGGCGGATTTCTTGCCCACGGTTGACGCCCTGCTGCGGATCATGCCTGAGCGCATTGACGAGTACGAGGCCCTGCTTACCGGCAATCCCCTCTGGCTCGAGCGCACCGTCGGCGTCGGCGTGATTGACGCCGAGGCGGCCATCGCCTATGGCCTCACCGGGGCCAACCTGCGCGCTTCCGGCGTGCCCTACGATGTGCGCAAGGCGATGCCCTACAGCGGTTACGAGACCTATGATTTCGAGATCCCCGTGGGCAAGAACGGCGACATCTACGATCGCTACCGCGTGCGCATGGCCGAGATGCGCCAGAGCGTCAAGATCGCCCGGCAGGCCTGGGAACGCCTGCGCGCCCTTGGTCCTGGCCCGCATATGACCCTCGACCGCAAGGTGGCCCCGCCTCCCAAGAGCGAGATCACCCACAGCATGGAGGCGCTGATCCACCACTTCAAGCTGTGGACGGAGGGCTTCAAGCCGCCGCGCGGCGACGCCTATGTTAGCATCGAAAGCCCCCGCGGCATCCTCGGTTGCTACGTGGTCAGCGACGGCAGCCCCAGGCCCTGGCGCGTCCACTTCCGCGCTCCCTCGTTCATCAACCTCCAGGCCCTCCCCCATATGGCGAAGGGCCGCCTGGTCGCCGATCTCGTGGCGTTGATCGCCAGTCTCGATCCGGTGCTGGGTGAAGTTGATCGGTAACATCGCACATCACGAGGAGGCGCGGAGGGCTGCGCTCCTTCGCAAGATCCTTCCGACGCGGCATAGTGAAGCCAGGGCGCTGCGGAGATAAAGTTATGAAATCTCTTAATACTCTGTGAATGAAGTTTTTCGGCAACTCCGCCCTCTCCCCAACCCTCCCCCGCCGGGGAAGGGGGTCTGGCTCCTCCCCCCAACGAGGATAGGCCGGGAGGGGGGCGGAAAGGCAAGGAAACTTCGTTCACAGACTATCTGGCAGGGTGCGAGGAAACCGGGTTTCCCACGCCCTGCTGCATACTCCCGGATAGCCCTTCAAAACTGCGCCACAGGTGAACGCTTATGTTGCTGGAGACCCACAGGGACGAAATTGAGGCCATTCTCTCGCGTTACCACTCGCCGCGCAGCGCCGTGCTGCCGCTGCTCTACCTCGCGCAGGACACCTACGGCTACCTGACCGAGACGGCCATTCGCGAGGTTGCCGCCATTCTCAATATGCCGCCCACCGATGTCTTCGAGGTGGTTGGCTTCTATACGCTGTTTTATAAGCGTCCCGTGGGAACCTGGGTGCTCCAGGTGTGCGATGATGTGCCCTGCTGTTACCTCGGCGCCGAAGAACTGATCGCCGCTCTGAAACAGCGCCTGGGGATCGTCGAGGAGCAGACCACCGGCGATGGGATGTTCACCCTCCAGCGCGTCAAGTGCCTGGCCGCTTGCGACCGAGCGCCGGTGTTGCAGGCCAATCTTGATTATGTCTACGACGTGACGCCCGAGCGGGTCAACGCGCTCCTGGCCAATCTGCGCGCCCGCGCCGCCGAGGCCCGGCAGCGCGGCGTCAGCGGGCGCTTCGCCGAGGATTTCGAGTGGGGACCTGACGGCGCGCTCATCCGGATCGACCGCGCGGCGCCGTACCGGCCGCGCCAGTTTCCCGCGGCGCCACCGTCCGCCCCGCCGGAACCCGAGCCGGTGCCCGAAGCCGATGCCGGCCACGACCAGCTTGCCGATCGTAAGGGGTCGCCGCTGTGAGGCGCAAACAGGAAAACGCTTCTTCATCCCGCCGCGGCGCGCGGCGCTGGAAATGCGAGTAGTGCAATGGACCTGAGCGAGCATATTATCATGCGGGAACTGGACGTTCCCGATATTAACGACTTTGAGGTGTACCGTCGCCATGGGGGCTGGGAAGCCTATCGCATGGCGCTGAAGGAGAAGACCCCCGCCGAGATCGTGGCGATGGTCAAGGAGTCGGGATTGCGAGGCCGCGGCGGGGCCGGGTTCCCTACTGGCATCAAGTGGGGTTTTCTGCCTAAAGGCGTCTATCCACGTTATTTGCTGTGTAATTGTGATGAATCCGAGCCGGGCACGTTCAATAATCACCAAATTATTGATCGCAATCCCCATCAATTGATTGAGGGCGTGGCTCTTTCGGCCTATGCGATTGAGTGTCACACGGCCTATATCTACATGCGCGGTGAGTTCGCCGCAGCGGCAATCACCCTCGAACGGGCCATCGCCGCGGCCTACCGCGCCGGGTTTCTGGGCCGGAACATCCTCGGCACAGGTTTTGATCTCGACATCTACGTGCATCGCGGCGCCGGCGCTTATATCTGCGGCGAAGAGACGGCGCTGATGGAGTCGCTGGAGGGCAAGATCGGGCAGCCGCGCCTTAAGCCGCCCTTTCCCGCTGTGGCCGGGCTGTATGGCAAGCCGACGATCATTAATAATGTCGAGACCCTTGCCAATGTGCCCCGCATCGTCGAGAAGGGCGTCGCCTGGTACCGCAGTCACGGGACCGAGAAGAGTCCCGGCACCAAGTGCTTTTCCCTCTCCGGCCACGTTAACCGCCCCGGCAACTACGAACTGCCCTTTGGCGTGCCGCTGCGCGAGTTGATCGAAAGCCCGGAGTACGGCGGCGGGATGCGCGGCGGCCGCCCGGTGAAGATCATCATCCCCGGCGGGGCCTCGGCCCCGTGGCTGACCCACGAGCACCTTGATGTGCCCCTCGACTACGAGAGCGTCGCCGCTGCCGGCTCGATGCTCGGCTCCGGAGCGGTGATCGTGCTCAACGATACGGTGAAGGCCCCCCACGTGGCCTACAAGATGGACGAGTTCTTCAAGCACGAGTCCTGCGGCAAATGCACCCCCTGCCGCGAAGGCACCCACTGGCTGGTCAGGGTGCTGCATCGCATCGCTGAAGAGGGCCGCGCCGCGCCCGAGGATATTCCGACCCTGCACAGCATCTACAACCAGATGGCCGGGAACTGTTTCTGCCTGCTGGGGGAAAGCGCCGTGATGCCGATCAAGAGCGCCCTGACGCTGTTCCCCGAGGAGTTCGAGGCCGTTGTGGCCGCCAGCCGCCACCATCCCCACGGGAATGGGCATGGCGATGGCCGTCACGGGCCGGTGATCCCCCTGACGGCGAAACGCTAGAGGAGGGTTTCTGGGAGGGCGAAGCCTGCCCAGACCCTCCCGCCTCAAAGACACGGTCGAAGATTATGTACTGACGCCCTGGGAAGCGAGCAGATATGGCGGATGTAACCATTACGGTTGACGGGGTGACCATCAAGGTCCCCGCCGGAACGAACGTGGTTGACGCGGCGCGGATGGCGCAGGTCGCCATTCCGGTCTTTTGCTACCATCCGCGAATGAAGCCGGTCGGGATGTGCCGGATGTGCCTGGTGCAGATCGGGACCCCGAAGCTCGACCCCGCCACCCGCGAACCCCTCCTCGATGCCAACGGCAAGCCGGTCATCGCCATGCAGCCGAAGTTGCAAACCGCCTGCACCACGGTGGTCAGCGAGGGCATGGTGGTCAACACGCAGAGCCCCGAGGTCAAGTTCGCCCAGCGCGGGGTGCTGGAGTTCCTGCTCACCTCGCATCCGCTCGATTGCCCGGTGTGCGACAAGGGTGGCGAGTGCCCTTTGCAGAACCTGACCATGGAGTGGGGACCCGCCACCAGCCGTTTCGACTACACCGATAAGGTCCATTTCGAGAAGCCGGTGCCTCTCGGCGACCTGATCCTGCTCGACCGCGAGCGCTGCATCCTCTGCTCGCGCTGTGTGCGCTTCCAGGATGAACTGGCCGATGATCCAGTGCTCGGCTTCGACCACCGCGGGCGCAACTGGATGATCATCTCCAAAAGCGACCCGCCCTTCGATAGCAAGTTCTCCGGCAATACTACCGACATCTGCCCGGTGGGGGCGCTGACCAGCAGCGATTTCCGCTTCCGCGCCCGCGTCTGGGAGCTGACCCCCATCCCCGCGGTCTGCACGCTCTGCCCGGTGGGCTGCAACATGACCCTGGATATGCGCCACGAGCGCCTGATGCGGGTGATGCCCCGCGAAAACGCGGCGGTCAACGACATCTGGCTCTGCGACAAGGGCCGCTTCGGCCACCGCTTCTTCGAGCACGAGAGCCGCCTGACCACCCCGCTGATCCGCCGGGGCGAGAAGCTGGTCGAGGCGAGCTGGGAGGAGGCCCTGAGCCTGGTGGCCGAGAAGCTCGAGGCGACGCGACGCTCCCGCGGCGGCGCGGCCATCGCCGGGCTGGCTTCGCCGCGTATGAGCAACGAGGATCTCTACCTGTTCCAGAAGCTCTTCCGCGAGCAACTGGAGAGCAACAATCTCGATCACCTGACCGGCGCGCCTGCCGAGCCGGCCCACGACGATCTGGGCGCGTTGCTCGGCGTGGGGAAGGATGCCAATCTGATGGATTTCGGCGCGGGTGACGTGGTGCTGGTGCTGGGCGCCGATCCCGAAGAAGAGGCGCCGCTCTACGTACTGCGACTGCGCAGCGCGGCGCAGCGCGGCGCCGGGTTGATCGTCGCCAACCTGCGCCCCACCAAGCTGGAACGCTCGGCCACCCTCGCCGCCCGCTACCTGCCCGGCGGAGAACTGGCCTTCATCCACGGACTGCTGCGCGAATTGCTGGCCGCGGGCAACCGTCCGACAGTCAAAAGCAGCGGGTTCGATGACCTGAAGCGCGTACTCAACGACATGACCGTCGAGCGGATCACCGAACGCGCGGGGGTGGCGGCGGAGACGATTGCTGCTGCTGCCCGCGCTCTCGGCGAAGCCCGGCGTCTGGTGATCATCTACGGGGCCGAAGCGCGCAGCGCCGGGCCGGCGGTGGTCGAGGCCCTGGGCGCGCTGCTGGCGCTAAGCGGCAAGGCCGGACAGGCTCACAGCGGGCTGATCGCTCTGCTGTCCGGCGGCAACAGTCGCGGCGCCCTGGACATGGGCGTGCGCCCCGACGCGCGCCCCGGCTACGCGCCCCTCATCCGCCCCGGTCTGGGCGCCCGCGACCTCTGGCCGGCGCTTCGCGACGGGCGGGTGCGGGCGGTCTGGATCGCCGGCCTTGACCCCGCCGCCAGCCTGCCTGCCGCCCGCGCAGCCCTGGCCGAAGCCGAGTTCGTGGTGGTGCAGGATCTCTTCCTCACCCCAACTGCACACCTGGCCCACGTCGTGCTGCCCGCCGCCAGCGTGGCCGAGCGCGAGGGAACGTACACCAATGCCGAACGGCGCGTGCAGCGCTCGCGGCAGGCCCGCGGCCCCGTGGGCCAGAGCCGGCCCGACTGGCAGATCTTCGCCGAGGTGGGCCGCGCCCTGAGCGCCCGCGCTGGCGAGCAGGCGCCCCGTGACGCGGCTGATGCCTGGGACTACCTGACCGCCGCCGAGGTCGCCGCCGAGATCGCCGAGCGCGTGCCTGGCTACGCTGGCGTGACCTACACCGCCCTGGCCGCCACCGGCAAACCGGGGACCTGGGGCCGCCAGGCGAATGAGGCCATTTACTACGATGGCACCAACTACGAGAATACCGAGGGCGTGGGGATCAAACTGCCCGCGCCGGTCGAAAGCGGCGCCGTCAGCATCAACCTGGCGCCCCGGCCCGCGCCCCCGCAGACCGACGAACGGCCGCTGCTGCTGCTGAGCCAGCCCCTGGCCTATGGCGGCGACCCGCTCCTGCGCGGCTCGAAACTGGAGAGGCATATTCCGGCCCCGTATGTCGCATTGAACCCGGCTGACGCCGAGCGGCGCAACATTCATTCCGGCGACCAGGTGCGGCTTGACTCCGCCGCCGGCTCGCTGACCCTGCCGGCCCGCGTGGTTGCTGACGTACCGCCTGGCGTGGCGCTCGTTCCCGCCGACCTGCCCGGCGTGGAACTGGCCGCCGTGCAGACCGGCCCGCGCACCCGTGTGCATCTGGTGAAGCTGGTGGTGTAGGGTAGGGCCGAAGCAGCGGCGGTGCCGCCCGGGAGGGCCCCCAAAGGGGGGGGATAGAAAGGGGAAAAAAAAAAAGAAAGGGAAAAAAACCAAAGTAAATAAGACAGCCGCAAAAAAAACAAA